>DAOTHC010000210.1:0-2245 GCA_035447465.1 Acholeplasmataceae bacterium | reverse complement strand
TAAAGAAGAAGTAAGACTTGCATTAGAAAATAACCAACCCGTTGTAGCTTTAGAATCAACGATTATCTCACATGGTATGCCTTATCCTCAAAATGTTGAAATGGCAAAAAAAGTTGAAGCGATTATTCGTAGCGAAGGTGCAGTACCTGCAACCATCGCCATTATGAATGGCAAAATCAAAATTGGATTAACTGATGAAGATTTAGAAGTGTTTGCTAAGTCAAAGGAAGTTGCTAAAGTTTCTCGCAGAGACTTAGCAAGTATTGTAGCAAAAAAATCATTAGGTGCAACCACAGTGGCATCTACCATGATGTGTGCAGAAATGGCTGGTATTAAATTCTTTGTTACCGGTGGTATTGGTGGTGTTCATCGTGGGTACGAAGAAACACTTGATGTCTCCGCAGACTTAGAAGAACTCGCACAAACAAACGTTAATGTCATCTGTGCTGGTGCTAAGGCTATCCTTGATTTACCAAGAACGATGGAGTTTTTAGAAACAAAAGGTGTTCCTGTTGTTGGTTATCAAACAGATGTATTACCTGCATTTTATACAAGAACATCAAACATTAAATTACCTTTATCTGTAGAAAATGTTGAAGAACTTGCAGCTATGATTCATGTTAAAGAGGAGTTATCATTAAAAGGTGGTGTTTTGATTGCCAATCCAATTCCTGAAAGTGATTCTTTAGATGAAACATATATCAACGAGATCATTGACAATGCCATTGAACAAAGCTTTAAAGATGGTATAACAGGTAAAGATACAACACCATACTTACTAAAAATCATTGTAGAAAAGACAAAAGGTAAGAGTTTAGAAGCCAATTTAGCACTCGTTTATAATAATGCTAAAGTTGGTGCTAAGCTTGCTGTTTCATATCAAAAACTTGTTTAATTTATCATGAAATAAAAAGAAGTTTGACAATATACCACATTGTTAAGCTTTTTTCTTATTAGACATCAATTATCAATCGTGATATAATTTAGACAAAACCACAAGGAGGGCTTCTATGATCAAGCTTGAAGCATTGACCAAATACTATAGAAAACATGCAAGGGGTATCTTGGATGTTTCTTTAGAAATTAAAAAAGGTGAAATATTTGGTTTTATTGGACCAAATGGTGCAGGTAAATCAACCACTGTTAGAACATTATTAAATCTCATCTTTCCAACATCAGGAAGTGCATCAGTGGATGGCCATGATTGTGTGAAAGATACGATAGAGATTAGAAAAATGGTTGGATATATACCAAGTGAAGTCAATTTCTATGATGATATGTATGTCAAAGACTTTATTAAGTATGCGACAAGTTTTCACGGTGAAGTAGATCAACCGTTTATGGATATGCTTGTTGAGAAACTTGAACTTGATCTCAATCGCAAGATTGAAGACTTATCCTTTGGTAATAAAAAGAAAGTAGCTATTGTAGCTGCACTTGTCACACATCCTAAAGTACTTATCTTAGATGAACCCACTTCTGGATTAGATCCTTTGATGCAAAGTGTATTCTTTCAACTCTTGGAAGGTGAAAAGAAAAATGGTACAACTATTTTCTTTTCATCACATAACTTAAGTGAAGTGCAACGTATCTGTGACCGGGTAGGTATTATTAAAGAGGGACGCTTAATCAAAGTTGAAACAGTTGAAGACATCATGAAGACGAGAGCTAAGACGGTACGTATCAAAACGGATGATCAACTTGAAGCAGATGAACACATGATAAACGTTGAAAGAGTTAATGGCTATGTCTCATTTGTTTATACGGGTGAGACGAAACATTTAGTTGAATTGCTATCACATCTTGACATTGAAGATGTGACGATTACTGAACCAGCACTTGAAGAAATATTTATGCATTACTACGAAAGGGATGATCACGATGAAACAACTCATTAAGACAGAGTTTAAACGAAACCTAAGATCTCTCATTTTGTGGAGTTCAATTGTTGCCGGCATGGCAGCACTGATGTTACTACTCTATCCAGCTTTTAAGGATGCATTCTCTCAAATGGAAGAATTCTTAAGCATTTATCCTGAAGAGTTCTTAGAAGCATTTGGCATGGGTGAAGGCGGACTTGACATGAGTGACTTCTATGGATGGTTTGGTGTCGAAGGTTATTTGTTTGTTAATCTGATTGGTGGTAGTTATGCAGCCATTTTGGGTGGATCAATTCTTTCTAAAGAAGAAGATGACAAAACCATTGAATTTTTATTGAGTAAACCAATTAGTCGTGATCATATTC
>DAOTHC010000209.1:0-2246 GCA_035447465.1 Acholeplasmataceae bacterium | reverse complement strand
ATATCGATTTTCATACCAAAGCTGAACAAGTTCACTTAAGTGTTGCTGCTGCATCCATTATTGCTCGTTATGCATTTTTAGTGAAAATGAATGAATACGGCAACAAGTTAGGGTTAACACTTCTTAAAGGTGCCAGCAAAGAAGTTGATGAACAACTTAAAAAGGTTGTTGATCTTAAAGGTGTACAAGTATTACCCCTTGTTGCAAAAGTGAATTTTAAGAATGTTACAAAGCAGAACTTTTCTTAAGTGATGCAATCATAGATTTGAAATTATCAGGGAGATCAGCTTCAAAGCTCATCTCTTTTTTTGTCGTTGGATGTTGGAACGTCAGTTTTTGAGCATGCAAAAATTGACCTTCTGTTCCAATAACATCTTTAGGTCCATAAAGAGGATCACCTACTACAGGATGATTAATATAAGCCATATGAACTCTGATTTGGTGCGTTCTTCCAGTCTCTAGGATACATGAAATGAGTGTATACTTACCAAATCGTTCAAGGACTTTAAAATGTGTTTTAGCGTGTTTACCTTGGGAAACAACTGCCATTTTGAGTCTATTTTTAGGGTGACGTGCTATCGGTGCATCGATGGAGCCTTCTTCTTCTTTAAAATCACCATATACTAATGCGATATACTCTCTTTTAATCAAGTGTGCTTGAAGTTCTTCTGATAGAAATTGGTGGCTTTTATCGTTTTTAGCAACAACAAGTAGTCCTGAAGTATCTTTATCAATTCGATGGACAATCCCTGGCCTAACGACACCATTGATGGATGAGAGTTCATCGATTTGGTGTAATAAGCCATGAACAAGCGTTGGTTCATGGTAACTTGATGCAGGGTGAACTACAAGACCTTGTGGTTTATTGATGACTACCAAATCATCATCTTCATAGATAATGTCGAGTTCTAGATCAACACCTTCTAGAGCAAGTTCTTGAGTTGGAAGATCATCTGATACGATTTCATCATTCTTTTTTAGAGCGTAACCGTTTTTTACTTTTTGACCATTAACGGTACAAAATCCCTCTTTAATGATCCGCTGGACATAGCTTCTACTCATATCTGGATATAAAACTTCTTGGAGGACGCTATCTAGGCGAGAACCGACATGAACATCATCAACTTTGAATGTTTTCTTCATGTTTTTTCTGCTCCTTCTTACGTTTTTCCTCGAAGATAAAAAGATCAAGTGTAAATAAAACAATGGCTGCACTTAAATACATATCTGCCATATTATTGTAAAAGTTAGATAATCCAACAGCATTTAAAATGCCATCTAAAAATGGAAAATGCATAAAATCGATAACATAACCAAATATGGAGCGATCAATAGCATTACCAAGTGTACCAGCAATAAATAAAGCTACTGAAATACTGTAAACTTTCTTGTTTTTATAATTTGAACTCGTAAAAAGGTATCCAAAAATACCTAAAGCGATGACAGTTGATATCATAAAGATCAATTGTTGACCTTCAAGCAGACCAAAAGACATACCTGTATTTTTATAATAGGAAAGTTCAAATAGATTGGGGATGACCGTGATATTAGGTGCATTTAATGCAATCATGGTACGTGCCAAATATTTAGTTAATTGATCGATACCGAGTGAAAAAATGATGATGATAAGACTAATGAGCATGATATTCTCCTAGAAGATAATTGAAAGAACAATAATACCGACAGTTAATAAAACAATAGCAACGATCGAACTTTCAATTAAATATGGTAATTTCGTGTTGATATTTTTGATCTCTTCGTGATAATTTTTTAAGATCTTATAGTAAAAAGCATAATACAAATAAGGCCAAGATACAACCATGACGACTAACAAAAGTGCTAAAATAAACGTGAGTTTACTTATAATAAACATGTTAACGACGATCAACACGGGTATTGCAAGGATGATGACCGTGATTAAAAGCGCACTTAAAACAGATTTGACAACACTGTTTGTTGTGGTTTTAGAGTCTATGAGCTTATTGAGCTTTTTAAAACGATAAATCGTTTGATCAATTAGATTAATTAATTGCTTCATGGAGCGCTTGCACCGCCTCTTCAATCGTTTCAACAGCAATGAGATCAAAGGTGTATTTGAGCCCTGAAATATCGCTTAAATGAGCCTTTGGAATGAAAAATAGATCAACATTTTCCTGTTTTGCTGTGTAAATTTTCTGTCTAATTCCACCGATTTTTCCGATGTTTCCAGACATTAAAATCGTTCCTGTGCCAGCAATTTTGATATC
>DAOTHC010000208.1:0-2265 GCA_035447465.1 Acholeplasmataceae bacterium | reverse complement strand
TTTTAACATGTCATTATAGTTACCATGATCTATCACTTGATCAGTGATTGACATCTCGATGATGCGATTATGATATTGATATTTAGCCATGAATTTTAAGATTTGGGGATAAAGTGAACCCGTATTAGCAGCCTCTTCATAAACTAAAACAGGTTTGCCTGTCTTCATGATTTCATGCAACATCACTTCATCAATGGGTTTGATAAAACGTGCATTGATGACATTGGCATGAAGATCTAATTCGTCACTCGCTTTGATGAGTAAATCTAAAGATGGACCATAACTGATGAGGTTAAGATCATCACCCTCTTTGAGTTTAATCCATGTAGGCTTAATGTCATCAAACGTTATGTTATCTTGTGTTTTATCAAATAAAACTGTACCTCTTGGGTAGCGGACGACAAAGGGATGTTTTTGACCAAAGAATCCGTAATAAATTAAATCCATCGCTTCTTTAGCATCATAGGGCATGGCAATCGTCACATAAGGCATCACATAGAACATCGATACATCGAATAAACCTTGATGTGTTGAACCATCTTCACCGACAATACCTGCACGGTCAATACCAAATACAACATGATGATTTGAGCGTGCGATATCATTTAAAATCTGATCAAATGCTCTTTGTGCAAATGTCGCATAAAGTGGTAAGAACACATTGATGTTTTGATGTGCTAACATACCTGCCATGGTTGCAGCATGCTCTTCTGCAATACCAACATCTAAGTAGCGATCAGGATAAGTTCTAGCAAATTCGGAGAAATGCGTACCAACTTCCATTGCTGGCATAATGACAAATGTTTTGTCTTTCTTCTGAATTTCCATCATGATATCAGCAATCATTTCACTCCAACTGATGCCATGTTTAACACCATTAGATGGCTTAGATACGCCATGATAAGTGCCAACTTTATCATTTTCAGCTTCAACATGACCCTTACCTTTTTCGGTAATGATATGAAGGACCACTGATTTTTTTACATTTTTGATACGTTCTAAATTTTTAACTAGACTTCTTAAATCGTGACCATCAATAGGTCCAATATACATGTAACCTAAATCTTCAAAAATATTTTGACGTTGAAAAAATCCTCGTAGACCACGCTTGATGCGTCCTAATAAATGAATCATGAACTGTGGTAGTATCTTAGCCCACATATTCTTAACTTTCATAAATAAACGCATGGATCTAAATTTAGTGAGAGCTTTTGATATCGATCCAACACTCTTTGAAATACTCATTTCATTATCATTTAAAATGATGAGGCCTTTGAGTGAATGGTCATTACCTATTAAGTTTAAGGCTTCAAATGCCATACCGTTAGTAATTGATGCATCACCAATGACTGCAATACCAGTACCCTCTTCACCCTTCATCTTTTTTGCAACCAATGCGCCATGAAGTGCTGAGAGTGCTGTTCCGGCGTGTCCTGATTCCCAATGATCATGTGGTGATTCTTGATAGTTGATATAACCTGATAAGCCATGTGTCTGACGTAATGTTGAAAATTGATCTGCTCTACCCGTTAAAATCTTATGTGTATATGCTTGATGACCTACATCATAGATAAACACATCTTTTTGGCTATCAAAAACTTTATGTAAGGCAATGATCATTTCTACTGTACCTAAATTAGAACTCAAATGACCACCTGTTTGACTGATCGAATCAATCAAAAAGACGCGAATCTCATCCGCGAGTTTTTGTAATTCTTTTTGATCGAGTTGTTTGACGAAGTTTGGGTCTTTGATGTCCTTTAGATTCATGGTTACTTAATTTCCTTCACCACAAGTTTTTCTGCTTCTTCTAGCATTTGATAACACGCCTTAGATAGTTCTAGACCTAATTGGTATTTTTTAACAGCTTCATCAAGTGGAATATCTTTGTTTTCAAGGTCTTTAACAACAGTTTCTAATTCCTTTAATAACGCTTCAAATGATTTCTTTTCCATATTAATTTTCCTTCTTTCCTTTAATCACAGCATCCACATAGCCATCTTTAAATCTGAGATTAATGTCATCATTGACGTTAACATCACGAATAGATGTAATCACATGATCATCTTTTGTCACGAGAGCAAATCCTCGGTCCATCACATGGAGTGGATTAAGTGAGGTTAATGTCTTTCTTTCAAGATCAAACGCACTTTTTTTAAGTTGAAGAACTAAAGCAATGCCTTGATGTAATTTTTCAGTTAAGTGAGCTTGCGTCTGTTTATAAGCGTTTAACTAAAAAATTACATCAAGGCATTGCTTTAGTTC
>DAOTHC010000207.1:0-2266 GCA_035447465.1 Acholeplasmataceae bacterium | reverse complement strand
TTATAGCTATTGTGAGATGCAAGGATCTGTATGTCATTGAGTGTTACCGTATTATCAAAACGATCAAAATTAATAAATTGCGATTCATCGATTGGTATATAATTTTCATCATACATTGCTACGAGATCTTTCATGTGTTTGTTTTGTACGATGGAATCATATATTTTAATCGAAAACTGTCTAAAGACGATAAAGAAAAAGATGAAAACAAGTGATAAAAAAGTGATAAGTGTCCATGTGAGTATACGTTTAATCATGTTTATGTCTCCTTATGACGATTTTCGATATCACTAAGTTGTTTTATTTTATCCTGGATAGCTGTTTTTAATATAGGATTGATCTGATGGACATGGTTAATCCAGCTGAGTATATGTGTTGCTGAAAGATTTAAGTTTAGATAGCCAGATAGCATTCCAGGTAAACTCTGTTCTAATTCAGGATAATGACGTTCTAGTCGTCTTTCTAGATTGAACACATCAACATCATGATCAAAGGGCTGAGTTAATCTGATGTAGTTGATAATGTGATCAACTGCATAACCTTCAATAAAACGTAAACCTGATAGTTTTTCTCCACGAAGTGCTCGCGACAAACCTACAAAAAGATTAGTAAGAGCTTCTTCTAGATGAAAGATAGGATCTTGTATGTGGTGAACATGAATATTTTTCTTGATCAGTAACGTATCATCATGATAATCTTCTTTCTTCCAGAATAGATGTGCTTCCTGTTGTGCAACTTGTGGAACTTCAGTTTTTGAAAAGATAGCAAATTCTGCGAAAATACCATCCGTAAATAATACTTTATAGCCATCGATGGTATTTCTAAATGCGTATCCGATGGGATATACGGAAGATAACCACGATAAATCTTCAATCATCTGTTGTTTATATTCATCATCAGTGATGACAAAAAAATCTAAGTCTGAATAGGCATCGAGACGATGCTGTTCTTTACCCATTGAGCCAAGACCTAAAACAGCACATGTATGAGATATGTGGCTGACATGTTTAGCAATATCTTCCATGCGTTTCAATAAATCTTCTGGTCTCATAGCAATCACCCACTTTCATTATACATAAAAAGCAATCTTTGCCCTATATTCTTTGAGAACGAAATCTTCTTGAAATTGTTTTATCATCAATTTATCATAAAATAACTATCAAAAGGGGGCTTTTGTATGCGAAGAGGATTTACAAAAAAAGATGAACCGATGAAAGTAAGTTTAAAACATAACGAAACGTACCGTTTTTGCACCTGTGGTAAAAGTGATTTTCAACCGTTATGTGATCACTATAGTCATAACGGTACACAAACAAAGCCTTTATCCTTTCAAGTTTCTGTAGATGGCAACTATTTTTTATGTGGTTGTAAAAAAAGTAAACATCAACCTTATTGTGATGGTTCACATAAAAAAAAGGAGTCATAAACTCCTTATTTGATAAAGCGTCCCGTGGTCATCGTTTTCGATTGATAGTGATATAGTTTTTGTTGTGTTAATGAAGACAAAATATTTCTTGTTTCTGTTTCATCTTCAGTTGTTAAATGAATGCGACAAGTAACTTTGTGTTTTTGAAGGTCATTCGCATAATCTAATAAATTAAGCGTCTTTGAATGCAATATCCTCAAATGACAATTTCCGTCATGTATAAGAGGATATTTTTGTTTTAAACGATCTTCTAAGTAATACTGGTTCTTCTCACACAGATGACAGTCCTGATTTGTCTTAAATGTTTTCGCTATAGGACAATATTTTGAGATCATTAAATCATGTCTACCATAAACCTGTAGTTCTAATCTTGGTGAATATCCAAACGAATCTGTAAACAAATCAATCATTTTAAGTATGCGCTCATGTGAAAGTTCTGCAGAAAGTGTCACACGCTTGACACCTTGTTGATGAAGCAGATCAACTGCATAGATATTGGTCACGTTCAAATACTGATCTGTGTAAATATCAACCGTTTTTGCTTGATTTAGATGTCTAACATCTTGAATCATCGCATGTCTTTCAATCACTTCATGCTGGCGTGATTGAATCCGTTTTAGAACAGGTATCGCATTTTCATCATCGATGTTGATGATATTCTCATAAAAAATGTGATCAAAACCAAAGGACTTAGCGATGTCATATTGCTCTTTTGTTTGTACATGAATTGACCAAGGATGATAGGATGATTCACCTATGGTGTGATGATTTGGCTTAACATAGGGAGTTTCTTTCTCTCTATTGAGTCTTTGATGAGATAGTTCATCAATGGCTTTTCTT
>DAOTHC010000206.1:0-2283 GCA_035447465.1 Acholeplasmataceae bacterium | reverse complement strand
TGGCAGTGAGTTCTTGATAGCTTGTGGGAGTATGATTAAAAACATCGCTTCACTACGTGAAAAACCCAACGAGCGTGCTGCTTCCATCTGCCCTTTATCAATGCCATTAATGCCACTTCTAAGAACCTCAGCAATATATGCTGTCGTATTTAATGTAACAACAGTTAAACCTGCGATCAGTGGTGTCCACCACGACAATCTTAAAGGTGATATGCCATAATAGAAAATCATCGCCTGAACAATCATAGGTGTTCCACGAAAAACGGTGATATAGACATGAGAAAAAATACGACCTGTATGTTTAAGGACGCGCACCCATCCTTGATCTCGTCGTTGATCAATTTCTGATGTTCTTAAAATCGTTAAAAACAGTGAGAGGATAAATCCTCCCAATGTTCCAACGACAGATAGTAATAATGTAATATAAATGCCACGTATGAAAAAGGATGCGTACGTGTTGATCAGATAGATAATCGTTTCAAAAAAAGCATCTTTAGGTGGTAATGTCATACTTAAAATCATCATGCGTTAGGTTGTCTATCAAGTGCAGCAGTCATAATATTAGCTCTTGTTGCATTTGAAACTGTAGCTAATGCAGCATTGACTGCTTCTAATAAATTCACATCTTCTTGTCTTAATGCTACTGACACAATCACATCTTCATCAGAAACTTGAAAACCTTGACCATCTTCAAATTGAATGATACTTAATTCACTGTTGGATGCTACCATACCTAAAGCAACCGGTAATTCTGCGATGAAGGCATCAGCTGCTTGACTGCTGACTGCAGTTGCTAACATGCCATAAGTATCTAAAGGTTCTAGGTGATTAACACCTGTGATCTGATCAATCAGTTGATCTTGAAGGGTCCCGAGTTGTGCAACCACACGCGCACCACTAAAGTCATTTAAAGAAGTTGCATTTGCATAAGAACCTGTTGATGAAACAACCATCACTTGTTCTGATCTAAAATATTCATTGGAGAAACTGACGGTTTGTGCTCTTTCTGCAGTTGGGCTCATACCTGCGATAATCATATCAATTTCACCTGATAATAACGCTGGAATAAGTCCATCCCAATCAACCATTTTAATGACCAAATCCAAACCGAGTTCATCAGCAATATAACTTGCCATCACAACATCATAGCCATCCACATAAACTCCTGGTTGACCTGCTAAAGGAACTGTGAAACTATTTTGGGTGGGTGTAGACCAGTTAAAAGGTGCATATGCAGCCTCTAATCCAACAACAAACTCTGTTTCACTTTCTAAATCAAACTGCTCACTTGAGCCACAGGCAGCGAAGGTGATTAAACCTAACACCATTACAAAAACAAATAATACTTTTTTCATTCTCTCTTCCTCTTTCTTTTGTCTTTTTAACAAAAAAAGCATCCGAGAGGACACTTCAAAAAATTAGAAAACCAAGTTCGAATTTTTGCTAGCGCCTCTACTTTCGTAGGAGTGTTATAAGTTTTCCTTATAACCCCATGATCACACCTGTGCCCAGATGCTCATTCGGCGATGGTTACCTTTCGGATGAATCGTCGCTTGCCAGCTCCTCATCTTACTCTTTTACATCGCTACCTCTATGCTTTTCAATTGTATATGTCGATTGTACGATAAACAAAAATGAATGTCAACTTGAAAACGTTTTACCTTTTTTAAAATAGAAGGGGGACCCGGTTAAGAGTCCCCATTACCTTTAAAATTACGCCTTACGAACGTTTGCTGCCTGTGGGCCGCGGTCGCCGTTTTTAACTTCGAATTCTACTTGGTCGCCTTCTGCTAATGTTTTGTAACCTTCAATTTGAATTGCACTGAAGTGTACAAAAATGTCCTTACCTTCTGCTGATGAGATAAATCCATATCCCTTGTCAGCGTCAAACCATTTTACTACGCCTTTCATTACGATACTCCTTAAACTTATACTTAGCAACTGAATGCCTATTTCCATTATACACAGTCAAATCATAAAACACAAGCAAATAATCAATTTAATCATTTTTATGCAAATTGTGATTGATAAAGCTCATAATAGAAACCTTGATGTTCAATGAGTTGTTGATGGTTACCTTTTTCAACGATATCGCCGTCCTTGACAACTAAGATCATATCTGCATTTTGAATGGTCGATAAGCGGTGTGCAATCACAAAGGTTGTCTTATGTTCCATCAGCGCTAACATCGCTTTTTGTATTTGTACTTCAGTATGGGTATCGACATTTGATGTTGCTTCATCCAAGATAAGCATCTTCGTTTTGGATAACATAGCTCGTGCA
>DAOTHC010000205.1:0-2287 GCA_035447465.1 Acholeplasmataceae bacterium | reverse complement strand
TGATCGATAAACTGCTTCATTAAGAAGACAGAGACAGGTACTGCAAGATAAGGCAAAATATGAACTAAAGGATTATTATTTAATCCGACATTAACAATAATGAAATACGTTGGAATAACAACAGCAGTTCTAACGAACATGAGCGCGATTTGGTTGATACCAAAGAGCGCTGATTTAGCTCTAAAGTTCTTCTTTGATAACACATAACCTGTTGTTACAGATAACCAAATCGTTAAGAACACCAAAACAACTGTGATCACAACGGTATTAAAGAAATAACGTGAAAGTGGCACACCTGTGGATGTTGCTGTTCTAAATAGTGTGATAAAGTTATCAAACGTTGGCTTTTGCACAAAGAAGCGTGGTGGGAATAAGAAAAGCTCATCCAATGGTTTAAACGCTTGGTTAACAATATAGATAACCGGTAGCAACATAAATAATCCCAAAGGAATTAAAAATGCATAAAACCCAATTTGAGACTTATTAAAACTTGTGGGGTTAATCTTCGTTCCTTGAAAACTCATATGTGCACCCCCTAATCCTTATCCATGAAGAGTTTATACGCAACCTTCGAGAACAGCCAGATGATGAGTAAAAGGACAACAGACAAGGCTGCTGCATATCCCATCTCATATCTGATAAAGCCATAGTCATCGATATGGTTCGTAATCAGCTGCGCGGCGTTTTGCGGGGTCGGGTTAGATCCAGATAACGCAACACCAATATATCCGTTTGTAAATGTCGCAACAATCGCCATGACCGCACCGAATAACATCTGTGGTTTCATCATGGGAATCGTGACATACATCACTTCTTGGAATTTATTCTTAATTCCTTCGATATAAGCAGCTTCATATAACTCTTCATTACCATTTAATATACCAGCTAACATCGCTAAGAAACCGACGCCCATACTACTCCAAAGGGCAACAATAATGACGATGTTCATCAAATAATCAGGTGAAACTAAAAACTGAAACGGACGATCAATCCATCCATTATCTAGTAAGAACGCATTGATATACCCTGATTCATCACCAGAGAAAATCGTACGCCATACAACTGACATAAAGACACCACCCACCATCGAAGGTGTGTAGATAGCTAATGCCAGAATCGTTCTGGGCAAACGCTGAACTTGCGCTAACATCCATGCGAGAAGGAAGGAGAGGAGATAACCACCTGGTCCAACGATGAGCGCAAATTTCAGCGTATTAGGCAAAACATACTTTAAGAAAACTGGGTCTTGTGTGAAAATGTTAATGAAATTAAATAAGCCACGATATTCAGGAAATTCAATAACATTAAATGATGTGAGTGATAAATAAAAGGCAATCGCAACCGGAAGTGCAATAAAGAGCGAGAAAAGAAGGGCGTAGGGTAAAAGCATTAATGCAATCCCTAATCCATCTTTTAACTGTGCTTTTGATCTTTTCTTGCGCTTATTCGATCGGCTAACAGCAATCGCGTTATCCATTTCGTGCCTCCTCAATCATTTGTCTTACCCAGTCGATATCACGGATATTATAAGGTTCAATCGGTGTACCATCGTTATCTAAGAAACCAAATTCAATCATCTTTCTTCTGATTTCTCTATCGATGACGATCGTGTACTTATCGACTGCGATACCTGTTGGGGTACCATCATAAACAGCGGTATTCCAAATGTCAGATAATGAACGTTCTAACATGTATTGACCAGGTGTTCTAGGAACGTCAACTAGCCATTCAATTTGATCTAAAATAACCAACTTATCCTTTTCAGGGAATGGTGATTCCCTAAAGGCATCAATATTACCTGAAAGCCATGCATAGGTTGGGCCATAGGTTGACTGCAAGTTGAAGGCAAATTGACTTTGTGTTTCAACTGACATCCACCATTTCAAAAATGCCCAAGATTCATCGGGTTGTTCTGTTGATGATAGAATCACACCGGATGTTCCATTAGCGATGTAATGTCGATTGATTTCACCATTGACTTCGACACTTGGATAAGGTGCTATATCCCATAAACCTGCAAGTTCAGGTGCCGCATTTTTAATTAACAAATACGTAGCAAAATCTGCAATACCAATTGGCAGAGTCGCATATCTAAATGAATTATAGAAACTTGGAACTTGTTCTGGCAGAGAATAGTTCGTAAACAATTGATTTAAGAATGTTAAACCTGCAATAGCTTCTGTTGAATTAATGTTTGATTTAACACCTGTATCAGCATAAAGACTTCCACCATATTGATAGATGAATCCTGATGTTTGATAAAACCATTTAATCGCAACACCACCTG
>DAOTHC010000204.1:0-2292 GCA_035447465.1 Acholeplasmataceae bacterium | reverse complement strand
GGATCAAGCCCCATAAAAAATGCTACAACTGACATAATCAGTCCAATTAAAATCATGACACCTAAAATACGCGATATGACTTTCATTATTTTTCACCTCGTTTAAATACCAATTTTGAAAACCAAACAATCATTTTTTTCCAGACATAAACCATGAGTTGATATAACCATATTCCCATTAAGATGAGCATGCTGAATACCATTAAACCAAAACCAAAGACACCAATCATGCTAGGAATAGTTAACCCTGAAGAGAATACTTCAATCACATACGATACAAAACCTACCACGCCGGAAAACAATAAAGCTCCAGCTGTAATAATCATTGAAAAAACGAAAATCAAGATTGAGATATAAACGATACCCAGAGGAATAAGTATTGGTGATCCCAACAAAACAATCAGTAACTGTTTGGTTGATCTTGACACTTGAAGATATGATTTGTTTTCTCTTTTCATCAAAACCTCAGGTGTCATATCTTTAACAATTTTTTGAATATCATAGTTCTCTAAGATATGATCAATTGATTCACCATTTGAAAGTCTATCATTGATAATTTCTTCATAGTAACCCATAATATCTTTAACTTCTTCTTCATAAAACTTACGCTGAAGTGCGCGTTCTAATTCCCTTAACCATGCTTTCATGTGCTTTCCTCACTTCATAAGGATCTTGTAGATGATCCTAATATCTTCCCACTCTTCTAAAAACTCATCGATATGCTTTTTACCAACACTCGTGATTTGGTAATACTTACGATTACGCCCTTGAAATAAGACATTATACGTTTTAAGCTCATTTGCTTTTTCAAGTCTGCGTAAGATCGGATAGAGTGTTGATTCTGTAATCTCGATATACTCGGATAAATCACTAACGATTTTATAACCGTATGAATCCCCCTTGGTTAACATCGCAAGTACAAAAATCTCAAGTACTCCTTTTTTTACTTGCTGTCTCATAAAACACCTCGCAATACTTTCATTTCGATAATATTATGCATTGCATAGTATAGGTTGTCAATAAAAAAAGTTCATTTTTCAGAACTTTCTTCATCCATACGTTGATCCTTGTTATGATTGCTCGATAAATAGGTAATGCGTTCTGCAATGATATCGATCATCGTCAGTTTCTTCTCATCTGACGTTTCATACTTCCACGTTTGGAGTCTTGCCTTAATGGCAACCATGACACCTTTGGTCGCATACGTCTCAATCGCAGTAGCTAATCCCTCCCATACAGTAACTCTGAAAAAGTCTGTATCATACGTCCCATCCATATTTTTAAAGGGTCGTTGAACAGCAACATTGATATAACTAACTTTTCTTCCATCTTCGAGTGTTCTCACTTCAGGATCTTGAGCCAGCCTACCGATTAAAATGACTTGATTTAACATAATGCCTCCTTGTTTTACATCAAGTATAAGGCATGATGTTTGCTTGAACAAATGAACATTCGTTAACTGAAGTTATTGATTAGTATGATATGTTTTGAAACCTTATCAAAGTATTTACATGATGTCTAATCTTCGTGTTATGTTGCTATCATTTGATAAAAAAAGCCTTTGTTAGGCTTTTTTATGTAAAAGTAGTGACATATTTGTTTTTTTGAGTTCATGAAATGATTGTTTGACATCATCAAGAGTTACTTCCTTAAGCAGATCAACCACATCAAATAAACTGGACTTCATATGAAAATATTTCCCATAGAGATAGGCTTTATGCTCAACATTGTTCAGTGCATAGATGAGTTGCCCCATATAAACCTTGAGATAACGATTAAATGCGTCTTCTTTAAGTTCAGATTCTCCTGAAACAAGTAAGAAATCAGTCATGATGCGTTTAAATGTTGTCATTTTGTTTGACTCAGCATATAAGATCACACATTCAGCTTTCTTTTCAAAATAAGTTCCAACAGAGAAATTTTGATTGATTAAGCCTTCAGCTAATAATCTTTCATACATCGATGATGATGAGCCTAATAAAAGGTTGATCATGATCGACATGACCATTTCACGCTTGATTTGTTCGCGTGGTGATAATCGTTTGGGTTGCAATTTAAACCCAATCATGATTTTAGAAATTCCGATGTCTTTCTTCTCAACACATGATTTAACGCGAACTCGTTTGGGCTCCACAGGATAGCGTGTGACAGCTTTTTCATCACGGTTAGGGTATCTTTGTTCATACGCTTTAAAATAGGCTTGAATGGCTTTAAGATCAACCTTACCTGCAATGACAATTAAACGATTTGATCGCACATAATACGCATGATAAATATCGTTTAACGTTTGACT
>DAOTHC010000203.1:0-2302 GCA_035447465.1 Acholeplasmataceae bacterium | reverse complement strand
ACATGACCTTCTTTAGCCCAATCGAACTCTGGTTTTTCACCTGAGCGAATACCAAATTGATAAATCTTTCCATCTCCAACAAATTCATACACATGACGCATGAATGTTGCATGAGATAGTTTTCTACCGAAAAACTCTTGTCTTAAATCGGTATGTGCATCTAAATGAATGATATGCAAATTTGGATATTTTTCAAACACTGCTTTAATAACTGGATAGCTTACTAAATGTTCACCACCCACCATCATCGGTGTTTTACCATCATCTAAAATCTGTTTGGTTGTGTTATACACGATATCAAGTGCATCTTCAACAGCACCAATCGGTAAATCAAGATCACCAACATCAGCCGTTTTAAATTCATTTAAATCACGTTCACGATAAGGTGAATACCACTCAACACCAAAGGAGTCAACGCGAATCGCGTTACCTGCAAAACGTGTTCCTGGTCTAAATGATGTTGTCGCATCCATGGGGACACTGAAGATGACAACATCTGCTTCTTCATAGGTGCTCTTACAACTTTGAAACGATAAATCTACTTTACTCATCTTCATATAATTCGCTCCACTTTTCCCAATATTCTTTATCAATTATTTTTATGTAGCCACCTTCTGTATCACTTAAGATGACAGAACCACTACGTTGGTAAAACTCAAGATCATCTAAAATATCTTGACCGATGATTTCTCCAGGAATAACAATAGGAATACCTGGTGGATAAATCATAATTGATTCTGCAGCAATTTCATCGACAGCTTGATTGAGAGGTACAATCTTCTTAGGTGCATGATAAGCTTCACGAGGTCTCGTATAAGCTTCAGGCAAGGATACCTTAATCTTATGTTCAAGCGGTGGTAGATGGTAGGCTGTATATTTTTTAGAAAGTACTGCTAAAGCATTCACTAATGCATCTAAATCACGCTGCTTTGTTCCTATGGAAAGTACAGCTAATACAAGATGTGTTTCTGCAAGTTCGAGTTGAATATGATGTTCATCAAACAATTCTTTGTAGACATCAAATCCACTGATGCCTAATTTTGATACCTTAACTAGTATTTTTGTTTCATCATAATCAAATGAATGGTTTCTGACGAAATACTCATCATCAACAGCCCAAAGTCCAGGGATTTGATTGATGCGTTCTCTGGTTTTTCTCGCCATTTCAATCAGAACTGGCATTTCTTTAGGTCCTTCAAAATAGATGTGTTTTCTTGCGACATCAAGGCTTGCTAATAAAAGGCTTGAAGGTGATGTTGATTGGATCATGTTGATCGTTGATCTTAATCTTAAATGATCCACCATAGGCCCTTGCGTAATAAGAATGGATGACTGTGTTAATGAACCCACTGTTTTATGCAGTGAACATGAGCTCATATCTGCACCAGCTTCCATCGAACTCATGGGTAATAAGTGCGAAAATGGCAAATGTGATCCATGTGCTTCATCGACTAAAACCATCATCTCTTTTTCGTGAGCAAGGTCAACAATGCGCTTTAAATCACTTGCTACACCAAAATAAGTTGGATTAATAACAAATACTGCTTTTGCTTCTGGGTTATCTAAGATTGCTTTTTCGACATCTGCAAAATCCATGTGATTAGCAATCCCTAAATTTTCATCAATATAAGGCTGTACAAACACAGGTACAGCACCACTTAAAATAAGCGCATTAATCGCTGATTTATGGACATTTCTAGGTAAAATAATCTTTTCTTTAGCGCGGCATACACTCATGATCATGGCTAATATACCCATGGTTGTACCGCCTGTTAAAAAGTAGGCTTTTTCTGCGCCAAACGCATCAGCCATTAACTCTGCTGCTTCCTTGATCACACCGGTTGGACGATTTAAATTATCAAGACCACGAGGTGCGTTAGCATCAAGTTTAAACATCTTCGGTCCTGCATAATCTAACATTTCATTTGGAATTTGACCGAGTTTATGACCTGGGACATCGTGTGACACAGTGCCACTATCCGCATACTCGGCAAGTTTGGTAAAAAAGGGTGTGAGCTGGTGATCTTTTTCCATGTATGACCCACCTTTCCAAAATGCAAATACATTTTAACACTTTTCACACTATTTTTAAATGGTATTACATATTTTCATGTAAAAGTTATGCCCACATCGTTAGAACCCAATAATTGATATCAATTATGGTATAATATATGAAGTAGAAAGGAGCATATCACTATGATTTTTCATCTTTTATTTGCTTCAACAGGTCTTAACATCGGATTAACTGTTGGAACGCTCATACTTTTAATTGGTTTCATCACATTAGAAAATCGTTTCATTA
>DAOTHC010000202.1:0-2315 GCA_035447465.1 Acholeplasmataceae bacterium | reverse complement strand
TGTTTAGTCGATCACCTAAAGGTAAATCGTCATCTCTTAGAACATCCTGTATTTTATCAACTGGTACAGCTTCACCTGTCAAAGCTGATTCATCACACTTTAAGTTAACCGATTCAATGATTCTGACATCAGCAGGCACATAGTCACCTGCATCTAAGATAACAAGATCTCCAGGCACAAGATATTTCACATCAATCAATTGATCTTGATGATCACGTCTTACCTTAGCATGTGGTGAAGACATGGCTTTGATAGATGCTAATGCTTTTTCTGCTTTAGCTTCTTGTGCTAAACCTAAAATGGCATTGATGATGACAATACCGATAATTAAAAATCCTTCTGCAACATCACCTGTGATAAATGATAAAATACTTGCACCAATTAATACTAAAATCATGAAATCAAGGATTTGATCCATGAACTTTAAAAAGAGTGATCTTTTCTTAGCTTCATCAAGTTGATTAAGACCATATGTTTCAAGTCTCTTTTTGGCTTCATAATCGGATAGACCACGATCTAGATGTGTATTTAATTGTTCTTCGAGTAGTTCTTTTGACCACTGATAGATTTGTTTACTCATGTATAACTCCAGTCTTATATTGGTTTGTATTTTTGAATGATAGCGTGCGCTGCTTTTCGTCCTGCTTCCATCGCAAGGATGACTGTAGCAGCACCTGTGACTGCATCGCCACCTGCATAAATGGAAGGCATCGATGTTTCGTTTGTAGTGTCATTCACAACTAAACAGCCCCACTTATCAGAAGTTAGTTCTTTAACTGTTTGAATGAGTAAAGGATTAGGTGATGTACCTATCGCCATGATAACTTCATCGACAGGAAGAATGGTTTGTTTTTTAGGGTTTTCAATCGGTCTTCTTCGACCACTTTCATCAAGATCACCTAAAACCATGTCAACACAACGAATCGATTTAACAAAACCTTTTTCATCACCGATGATCTCTTTAACATTAGTAAGTAACTTAAAGATGACACCCTCTTCTTCAGCATGAAGGACTTCTTCTAGTCTTGCAGGTAATTCTTCTCTTCCTCTGCGATAGACCAAATAGACAACATCAGCACCTAATCGGATGGCTGAACGTGCTGCATCAAGTGCGACATTTCCCCCTCCAACAACAGCAACTCTTTTTCCCCTATGTATGGGGGTTGCACTTAGGGGATTATTGGCATGCATCAGATTTAATCGTGTTAAATATTCATTGGCTGAATAGACACCTGGTAACATTTCACCAGGTATATTCATGAATCTTGGTAAACCAGCACCTGTCCCAATAAAAATCGCTTGATAGCCCATGTCTTTAAGATCTTCTATCGTCAATGATTTACCGATGATCACATTGGTGATGATCTTAACACCACGTTGTGTGAGTTCATCAATTTCACGTTTAACGATATCTTTAGGTAGTCTAAAAGATGGAATACCATAGGATAGTACACCACCGGGAAGGTGAAGTGCTTCATAGATGTCAACTTCAAAACCTGCGTTGATAAGATCATGTGCACATGATAAACCAGCAGGACCAGATCCTACAATCGCAACTTTTGTATGATGAGATGGAATAGGTTCATATGTATGATTTTGTTGATAATATGTATCAGCAACATAACGTTCTAAATGCCCAATCGCAACCGATTCACCCTTCTTAGCATGAACACAGACAGCTTCACACTGTGATTCTTGTGGGCATACTCTACCACAAACGGCTGGTAGTGATGAAGATAAACCAATCAGATGATAGGCTTCTTCAATCTGATCTGATTTGATGAGTTTGATAAAACCAGGGATATCAATACCTACAGGACATCCAGTAACACAGGGTTGATGTTTACAATCGAGACAACGATCTGCTTCTAAAAGAGCTTCTTCTTTTGAATAACCTAAATTAACCTCTTCAAAACAAGAGGTTCTTAAATGTTCTTGAAGGGTACGCATAAGAACTTTCTGTTTATTCATGTAATCCCCCCTGACATACATCTAAATAATCTTTCTTCTCTTTATCTTCATAAAGGCGATTACGCTTGATCACTGAATCAAAATCAACTAAATGACCATCAAATTCAGGTCCATCAACACATGCAAATTTAATTTCGCCACCGACACTGATGCGACAACCACCACACATGCCAGTACCATCAACCATAATAGGATTCATGGATACAACAGTTGGTATATGATATTCTTTCGTCATTTCACTGACAGCTTTCATCATGGGAATAGGTCCGATAGCAATCACTTTATCATAGGAGATGTTTTCATAAAGTGCACAATTTAATACATCGGTGACAAATCATTTTTCT
>DAOTHC010000201.1:0-2318 GCA_035447465.1 Acholeplasmataceae bacterium | reverse complement strand
CAATCTTTTGTCCTGCTTTAATATCAGCACTGAAATCATGGATGATTTCTTTATCTGGTGTGTAACCAAACTTAACATTTTTAAATGTCACATTACCTAAAACCTTATCGGTATTAACCTTCTTTTCTTCTGTAACCATTTCTTCTTCATTTAAGAACTCAAAGACACGTTCAGATGCAGCTAATGCTGTTTGTGTCATCGTTAAACTTTGAGCGATATTTCCAAGTGGTTGTGAGAAGTTTCTCGAATACATGAGCATCGATTGAATATCACCAATGTATAAACCTTTTGTAACAGCTAGAATACCACCAACGACAGCAATCGCACCATAGGTTAAATTACCAACGAATGTTGTTAAAGGCATCATGAGTCCAGAAATGAATTGTGACTTCCATGATGATTCATATAAATCCGTATTATGTGTTTCAAATGTCTCTAACATCTTCTGTTCAGCATTATACGTTTTAATGATTTGTTGATGGGTATAGTTTTCTTCAATGTGACCATTGAGTAAACCTAATGTAGCCTGTTGTTTTCTAAAGAAACCACGAGCTTTCTTCATGATAAAGCTCATTAATAACGCTGTAAGAGGCAACATCACGACAACGACGACGGTTAACCAAAATGAAATCGTCAGCATCATGATGAGCACACCAATCATCAAGGTCAATGATGAAAACAATGACGTTACAGATGAGTTGAGTGATTGGCCAATCGTATCGATATCATTGGTCATACGTGATAATGTATCACCATGAGGATGTTGGTCGAAATACTTTAATGGTAAACGATCCATTTTATGGAATAAATCGGTACGAAGTTGTTTTGTAATGCGTTGTGTCATCGTAGATACAATAACACCTTGCATGATATTAAATATTAAACTTAAGCCATATAAAGCAATTAATGCATAAACAATCCTAAAGATAACATCGTAATCAATGGATAGTGCAAATGTTCCTGAAATCGGATTGAATGCAATACCTTTTTGAATTTCTGTTGTAATACGACCTAACCATTTAGGTCCAACAATCGCTAATGCAGTTGATAACATCGCGAAAATAATCATAAACAAAAACTGAATACGGTAGGGTTTAATATATGTCAATAATTGTTTGATGGCGTTCTTCATCGATTTAGGCTTTTCACCACCACCCATGCCTGCCATAGGACCATGCATCGGTCTTGCCGCGGGTCTTCTTGTTGTTTCTTGATTATTCGACATAACCGAGTTCCTCCTTCGATACTTGTGCAAATGCGATTTCTTTGTAAGCTTGACAGTTCTTCAATAGTTCTTGGTGTGTTCCCTTACCAACAATTTCACCTTGATCTAATACAATGATCTGCTCAGCATCAATGATCGTACCAATACGCTGTCCAATGATAATGCTGAGTGATTCTTTAATCATCGGTTTCAATGCTTTTCTCAACGTTTGATCGGTGCGATAGTCAAGTGCACTAAATGAGTCATCAAATAAATAAATTTGTGGCTTCTTAATTAAAGCTCTAGCAATGGATAAGCGTTGTTTTTGTCCACCAGAAACGTTTGATCCGCCTTGATCGATTGTTCGGTGTAGTCCTTCTTCGCTTTCTTCTAAAATCGATTTGATCTGAGCAATCTCTAATGCTTTTTCCATATCTTCTTCGGTTGCTTCTGGATTACCCATCAGCATGTTGGTTGATATATCTCCTCTAAAAAGAGTACCTTTTTGAGGAACATAACCCATCATTTTATAAAGTTGTTCAAGTGGGTATGTTTTAATATTTTTACCGTTGATTAAAATCTCACCTGCGGTCACATCATAAAATCTAAGCAACAATGAAACAATCGTCGATTTACCAGATCCTGTTGAACCGATAAACGCTAATGTTTCACCTTTCTTCGCTTTAAAGCTGATATTTTTTAGAACATCTTCATCCGCTTTTGGATAACGGAAAGACACATTCTTAAATTCGACAACTAAATCTTTTGCTGGTTTAATATCTTCTTTTAAAGATTCATCAATAGAATATGGTGTATCAAGTACTTCATGAATACGTTTTGCAGATACCCATGCTCTTGGTAAGAAAATGAATAACATAATAAGCATCATAAAGCCAATCATAATGATCATCGCATATGATGTAAACTGCACTTGAAGTGATAACCCTTCAATCGGATTTGATCCTAAAAGGCCATCACCAATTAAGACCGCACCTAATGCAATAAGCGCTAAGTTCAAGCCATTCATGATAAAGTTCATGCCTGGGTTAAGAATCGCAAACGCACGGTTAACAAAGAGCTGTGTCTTCGTTAAGTTTTCATTCACCACTTCAAA
>DAOTHC010000200.1:0-2322 GCA_035447465.1 Acholeplasmataceae bacterium | reverse complement strand
GGAAGTCGATGAACGTGCACGTGCTGGTTTATTCTTAGCGATGCAATATCCAGCTGAAGTTCCAGGTGTTACTAACTCTGATTTTATGCGTCAAGCACTTAAAGCAACTTCAGGTAAAGATGTCGGATTATTCGAGTTCGCATTAAAGTATGAAAAGACCGTTGAAGAATTAAAGATGCGTCCAGATTTAGCACATCGTTATCTCAATGAAGGATTCTCAGGTGGCGAAAGAAAACGTAATGAGATATTACAACTCAAAGTACTAAAACCTAAATTTGCAGTTTTAGATGAAATTGATTCAGGTTTAGACGTCGATGCACTTAAGATTGTGGGTTCCAATGTGTCTGAACTCGTTAACGATGAATTCGGTTGTATCTTAATTACTCACTATCAACGTATTTTAGATTATATTAAACCTACTAATGTTCACATCATGATTGATGGTAAGATTGTCTTAAGTGGCGGTCAAGAACTTATTGAAAAGATTGATCAAAACGGATACGAATGGGTTAAAGAAGAATTGGGTATTGAGTTTGTTGAAGGCGAAGAATAATGAAAGATATTGTTATTAAAAATCATCAAGTTCAAACCAAACTACCTAAAGATTTTCTCTTTGAAAATCAAAAACTGATCATACCTAAAAATATCCATTACGAAAATCCTATTAAAATTACAATCGAAGATGATAACAACGAATCACTTGAAATCGTTGTATCAGAAAACACATCGATTAAAATCATCTTAGAACTAGCTAGTCAAGAAACTACACCTCATCAGTATAACCTCATGTTAACAGCTCAACAAAACGCTCAAGTTAAGTATTTATTAGTCAGTGAACTTTCAAGTAAGAAAGCACTTGTCGAGCATTATTTCACAGCTGCAAGAGATGCAAAACTTGATCTTATTGGTGGTTTCGTTTCAGACATCATCGATGCGAAAATGCATGTTGAACTCAAAGGTGAAGGCGCTGAAGTTAAGATGCGAGCAGGTGCAGTTTCATCCGATGAAAACAAGCAGAACATCGATGTACTCATTATCCATCAAGCACCCAACACCATCGGTGATATGACCAATATTGGTATTGCTAATAAAAAAGGCAAAATTGTATTAAATGGTGTTGAAAAAATTGAAAAGGGCATGAAGAATGCCAATGCATTCCAAACTTTAAAGGGTGTCATCACATCAGATCAAGCTATTGTTGAAGTCAATCCGATTTTATTAATTGATGAATTTGATGTCAAAGCTGGTCATGGAGCAACTATCGGTAAGATTGAAGAAAATCAGCTTTATTATTTAATGAGCCGTGGTTTAACACAGACACAAGCAGAAAAACTGATCATCAATGGTTTCTTAAAACCTGTTATTGATGAAATTGATGATGAACCCTTAAAGGAAAGATTCATTCATTTGGTGAACTCAAGAATATGATCGATATCCATGACATTAGAAAGGACTTCCCAGTCTTTTCGAAACAACCACAACTTGTATATCTCGATTCAGCAGCATCAGCACTCAAAGTAAGACGTGCGATTGATGGTGTTGATGCTTACTATACATCACTAGGTGTCAACGTGCATCGTGGTGCTTATAGTCTTGCATATGAAGCGACAACTTTGTTTGAAGATGCACGTCAAACCGTTGCAGATTTCATTCATGCAACATCTGATGAGATCGTGTTTACAAGAGGTGCTACCAGTGCACTTAACATGGTTGCTCATGCCTATCGTGACATTTTAAAACCAGGTGATGAGATTATCACCAGTGAATTAGAGCATCATTCTTCCATATTACCTTGGATGATGATTGCCAAAAAGACAAAAGCCAAACTTGTTTATATTCCTCTCACAAAAGAAGGTCGCATTACTGTTGAGGGATTTAAAAAAGTATTGTCTGATCAAACTAAAGTTGTAGCCATTAACCATGCATCTAATGTTATGGGATATGTCTCACCTATTGAAGAGATTACTCAACTGGCTCATGAGAAAAAAGCGATTGTCGTTTTAGATGCGGCACAGTCAGCACCACACATGGCACTCGATGTTCAAAAACTTGATGTTGATTATCTCGCATTTTCTGGACATAAAATGTTTGGTCCATCAGGTGTCGGTGTCTTATATGGTAAAAAGCATTTACTCGATCAACTTGAACCATTTGAGTACGGTGGAGAAATGGTTGACCAAGTAGAACTTGATGATGCCACTTGGAAAGAAGCTCCCATGCGACTTGAAGCAGGTACACCTGTGATCGGTGGAGCCATTGGATTAGCACAAGCTATTCACTACATTCAATCTATCGGTTTTGATAACATTCATGAACATACTA
>DAOTHC010000199.1:0-2340 GCA_035447465.1 Acholeplasmataceae bacterium | reverse complement strand
AGAACTTATCATCTCTTCTCCTTATACGCGCGCTCTACAAACAGCAGCAATTATCTCACGTGTTACACAAATACCACTTATCGTTGAGAATGACCTACATGAATGGATGCCGGACAAAACGTTCAAATTAGATTTTGATATACCTAAATCATTTGAAGAATATGTCAAAAATCGGGGAATTTCCTTAAGCAATCAAATGTATCCTTGGGAATCTTATGAAGAACTTCAAAAGCGTGTAAGATCAGTTATAGACAATTATCTTGATTACAAGAAAATTATCGTTGTATGTCACGGTGTTGTGATGTCATCGTTAACAAGATTTGATGATATCATTGAGCATTGTGGTGTACGACGTGTGGTGTTATAAATGGATATCAAAAGATTAGAAGCATGGTATAACAAACATCATCGTAAACTCATTTTTAGAGAAACAAAACATCCATATGACGTTTGGATCAGTGAAATCATGTTGCAGCAAACCCAAGTTGATACGGTGTTACCCTATTTTGAGCGATTTAAAAAAGCGTATCCAACCATTCATGATCTTGCAATAGCAAAAGAAGATGACCTCATGAAAATGGTTGAAGGTTTAGGATATTATCGAAGATTTAGAAATATGCAATTAGCAGCAAAAGTCATTGTTGAAAAGTTTGGTGGCGAGTTTCCAAAGACACATGAAGACGTCATGAGTCTTCCAGGCATTGGCGCATACACTGCTGGAGCAATTATGTCGATTGCATATAACCAACCTTACAGTGCTTTAGATGGCAATGTGATCAGGGTATTAACACGCTACTTAGCTGATGATCGTGACATGAGAGTTGAACGCCATAAAAAAGACTTAAACAAGATCAATCAGTCATATATTGAAAAAGCACATCCTTATATCTATACGCAAGCGATGATGGAGTTAGGTGCTTTGATTTGTAAACCAAAAAATCCGAAGTGTGAAGATTGTCCATTAGCTGAACATTGTATGGCATATCAACAAGATCATGTTGATAAGTATCCTGTCTTGACCAAACTTAAAAGTCCAAAACATATACAGTATAAAACGCTCATCATTCATGACGGTGAATATATTTTTCTAGAAAAAGAGATGAGGATTTACTTAAAGGCATGTATGAATACCCTCAATTTGAAGAAGAAAGTATATATTCGTTAGAAAAAATGTTTGAAGACATGGGCATTATAATTGAGATTGATCAATTATCTGAAACTTATCAACATGTTTTTTCTCATCAAAAATGGTTGATGGATGTCCATCATGCACGTTATATATCAGGTGATATATCAAGGTGGATGAAAGTTGTCCAACATGATATCGATAAGTTGCCTATGGCGGTTGCACATCGAAAAATTAAGATATAATAAAAAACCCAAATCGTTTGATGATTTGGGTTTATCTTCGATAGGGGAGTGCAAAACCTACGACAGCTACGATGGGAATAGGTAGTAGAAAGAGTAGCCAATCATAAGGGTGAACGATAACAAGAAATGCTAATAAGCTGATGGATATGGTTAAACATCCTACAAAGAATAAGATTAAAAGCTTTCGTTTTGAAATAACAGCAAATACCAAAAAAACAATCATTGATGCAGGTAAAGCCGAAATGAAGGTTAGCCACAACTGATCTCTTTCTGTTAAAACAAGTGTGAGTATCACGAAAACAAAGATAGCCAACAGCCAGACAGAAGAGACAATGAGAAAAGCTAGTTTGATGAGATACGGATTTTGCTCGCGTTGTTTCGATATTTTTTCAATGCTTTCTGGTTCATTATAAAGCAGTTCATCAATCGATAAATGAAACAAATAAGCTATGTCACCGATAGTTTGAACGTCTGGTAATGACTCACCACGTTCCCATTTTGATACGGCTTTATCACTATAGTTTAACTTCTCAGCAAGTGATTGTTGTGTGTAACCATGTTGTTTACGAAGTTTGATTAAGTTGTCAGTAAAGTTCATTTTTTTGGATTCCATGGCTCTATTATATCATTTTTATCAAAAAAACAAGTCTATTCTACTGTCAGTAGAGTACATTTTTATCAACTCTACTGGTCGCAATTATTGAGTAGTGCTAATTAAGGGATGCGTAGAGTTATAAAAGACATATGTCATTTTATAATAGTGGTATAAGCAAATTTGATGAAAAGAGGGAGTAAAATGCAAACTAAACCAACAAGTGACTATATCATTTTTACAGATTCATGTAGTGACCTTTTACCTCAAATGATTGAAGAAATGGGTTTACAAATTGTTCCATTATCCGTAGATCTCGAAGGAAAAACCTATTATAACTATCCTGATGAAAGAGAAATTACTTTTGTCGCTTTTTA
>DAOTHC010000198.1:0-2340 GCA_035447465.1 Acholeplasmataceae bacterium | reverse complement strand
GTTATGCAATTCTTTGCATCACTTTTTGGTAACAACTTCGCAATTGGTATTTTATTAACAACGATTGTTGTACGTACATTAGCTTGGCCAATTTATGCTAAGAGTAATGATATGTCCATCAAGATGAATTTAGCTCAACCAGACATGCAGCGTGTTCAAAACAAATACGCAACTCGCAAAGATCCGCAATCACAACAACAGATGCAGATGGAAATGATGCAAGTCTACAAAAAACATGGTATCAGTGTCTTTGGGTGCTTAATGCCATTCTTGCAAATGCCTATTTTCATCGCGATGTATGGTGTTGTTAAACGTATTACATTACCCGGTGGTATGTATACAGATGCTGTAACAAACACAAACTTCTTAGGAATTAACCTTGCAAACGGTAATGATGGCATTATAGGTATGGTTTTAGCAGGTATCGTTGGTGGAACAATGTTCTTACTACAACGCATATCCATGAAGAAACCAGCGTATGCTAAAAACACCGGAAGACAGAATCCAAACCCACAAGCACAGCAAACCGAAAAGACAATGAAATACGTTAGTTATTTCATGGTCATCATGATGGCTTTTGCATCTTATTCATCTAACGCGCTCGCGCTCTATTGGATTTTTGGTAACATTTATTCATTAGGACAAACATTAATTAACCGCAAGTTAAATGAAAAGAAGCATGAAGCGTTAAGACAAAAGCAAATTTTGGGGTGAAAATATGAAGCTAAAGAGAGTAGAATTTGAAGCAAAATCTCTGCAAGAAGCAGAAAAAATGGCAGTTGAACAATTAAAACTGCAGTTAGAAAAGATCAAGTTAACCGTTTTGAAGGAGAAAAAAGGGCTACTTGGTTTTGGAACTTCAACCTTCTATGAAGCAACACCTAGTGTTAACCCAGCAACTGAAGGTAAAGTTTACTTAGAAAATATTCTTAAAACCATGGACATCAAGTCACGTATGGAAGTCAGATCAGTGAACGAAGGTTCTGAAATCTACTACCATATTGAAAGTGATGAAAATGCGTTATTGATCGGACGCGAAGGTCGTACACTCTTAGCATTACAATTTATGTTAAGAAACTATTTAAACCTGTTTGTTGAAGATCATTTAATCGTTTCATTAGATATTGGTAATTATCACGAAAACCGTAAAAAGCAATTAGAAATTTTAGCTACAAAAACGGCTAAAGAAGTTGCTCAAACGAGAATTGCTGTTAAATTAGATCCAATGAATGCATTCGATCGTAGAATCATTCATACAAAGCTTGCTGAATGGCGTGATGTCATCACCGAATCAGAAGGCGAAGGCGATCAAAGAGCACTTGTGATCAAACCTAAAAAATAAACATTGAATGCCGAAAATTCGGCATTTTTTGTTTTTCAGTATTTTAGAGTTTAGCGATATCGTTCACGTGATATAATAGTGTCAAGCAGGTGAGGTTTCGCAAGTGAAGAAAAAACGAGTTAAAAAGCATAAAAAGATACGTGTCTTGAAGATTCTTAAAGGGGTGGTCATCCTTATTTTGATGGGGATGATTTATTCACTTGGAATTGCTGTTGCTGAAAACATTCAGGTCAATCAAGCTATCAAACAATTTAAAGAAAGAGGCGTTTTTGAGGAGGAAGTTACTATAGAATATAGTAATGATAACTTTCAAACACGACGATACTATAAGGTTTCACGTGAAACATCTTATGAATTATCTGATACAAGAAGTGTGTTTTATGATGACACTAGAAAGTACTTAGGACAGACCGGAGACATCTTTGTATCTCAGGATTCACCATTCCCTTATAAACCAGCCATCAATTTGTTTGTATCATACTATTTTGGTGGTCATGCTGCTATCAAAAATGATGAAAATAGATTTATTGAAGCTGTTGGTTTTCCTGAAGGTGATGAAACGATTTTAGATTTCATTCTTCACCCAGGCAATGAACCTCATAACTTATCAGCAACCGTGAGTAAGTCAGCTAGCAATTACTGGCTTAACCCTGTTTATCGCTCAGTCAGCGATCGTGAGTATCCTTATTATGGCACGAAATATCGCAACGATTTTGTAGGGTTACGCGTTAAAAATGTCACACAAGATCAAATCGAAGGAGCTGTTAGTTACGCTGAGGATAAATTAGGTACAGCGCTTTATAATTTTCTCTTCTTTCTAGATATGAAATACAAGTTTTATTGTACAGATCTAGTGAGTAGAGCTTACCAAAGCGTGATGGTGGATGAGAAAGATCAACGTCAATATTCAAAAGCATTAAATGATGACAGGTTCATCACATCAGTCAACGACATGATTCTATCAGATGACACATACATCATGTTTTATGTTGAAGTTA
>DAOTHC010000197.1:0-2346 GCA_035447465.1 Acholeplasmataceae bacterium | reverse complement strand
CATCAAAGATGGGTATTACACCTGAAAAAGTTCAAAATATCCAACGTATTGCTAAAGAACCTATTTCTTTAGAAGCACATGTCGGTGAAGAAGAAGATTCATCTTTAGGTGATTTCATATCAGACCCTAACGCACTCACACCTCATGAATATATGCTTCAAGAAATGGTTAAACAAACCTTAGATGAAGTTCTAGAAACACTCACAGACCGTGAAGAAAAAGTGCTACGTTTACGCTATGGACTCTTTGATGGTAAAAACCATACGTTAGAAGAAGTTGGTAGAGAATTTGGCGTGACACGTGAACGTATTCGTCAGATTGAAGCCAAAGCATTAAGAAAACTTAGAAGTCCCTCACGTCAAAACAAATTACGTGAGTTCTACTATGGCAAGAAATAAGCGCATCTTATGTCTCGCATCACTTCTCAAAGGCTTTGATACGGTGGTTGATATCGGTTCTGATCATGGTTATGTCTTAGAAGAAGCTTTCCGTCAAGGTTTTATCAAAAAAGGGATTGCTACAGATGTGAGAGAAATGCCTTTAGCAAGATCATTAAAAACTTTGAAAAACTATCCGGTGAAAGGGATTTTGTCGGATGGTTTTTTAGCTATTCATGACCCCTTTGATGCTGCTGTTATAGCAGGTATGGGGGCTTATTTAATCGCTGATCTTTTAGTTCATGCACCACAAGAAGATCAGATATTTATCTTGCAGCCAAATGATAAAGAATCTCATTTAAGATTAAGACTATCAGAATTAGGTTTTATGATCACTGATGAGTTTGTTGTTCATGACCGTTTTTATTATGTCATCATCATCGCAAAGCGAGGTAGCATGACATTATCCAAAGAAGATTTAATTTTAGGACCATGTTTAAAACATAAAAAAGAAGCGATTCCTTTCTACCAAAGACGCTTAAACATTATGTCAGAGATTATGGAAAAAGCAGATGATGCAAAACAAGAATTATTGAAAGATGAATACCAGATCATATCGAATCATCTATCAAAAATAGGTATGAAAGAATAATATTTTTACATCGATTTATATTTAAGGTAGAATTATCATTGTATAAGTTCACTAGGAGGACCACGCTTTGAAAGAATATCAAATACTACAAAAACTCGATCGCTCACTACAAGCATTCCGCTTATCTGGAATCTACAAGCGTTCACAAACCAAATTATCTGATGCTGACATTATGGTAATGTTCTGTGTCGCATTTTGTGATATGAATCAACGTCTTAAATTATCAGATGTTGCTAAAACACTTCGTGTGACGCTACCTGCTGTCACACATAAAGTCAATGACTTAGTTGACAAGCATTATCTTGAAAAAGAAACATCAGAAAAAGACTTACGCGTCACCTTCATCAAACTTACCAAAGAAGGTAAGGATTTTGTTGAGTCCATTCGTGATGAATACTATCAACCTCTTAAGGCTGTGATGGATCATCTCGGTGAAGAAGACACTAAGAATTTGATGCGTATTTTAGATAAAATTAGCCAGATGGGAAAAATCAGCTAATTCATAAAACCAACTTAGAAAGAGTGATACTTTGTTAAAGACACTTAAATACTTAAAGCCATACCGATTTGGTGTGGCGATTGTTTTTACACTGGTTGCCCTGCGTGCTTTTTTAGATCTATTACTTCCTAATTTGTTAGGCCAAATCGTGAGTGAAGGCTTAGGATTAGGTGAAGTTGTCACAGATCCCAATTTAGAACGTATTTTTTATTATGCAGGTTTAATGTTAGGTGCAACCATCATCAGTATTATCGTTACGATTATTGGTGGCTATTTAGAGTCTAAAATTTCTGCAGGTTTTGCTAAAAATTTAAGAGAAGCAGTCTATCAAAAGATTGAGAAATTCTCACTGCGTGAAATGGATTATTTCACGACATCATCTTTGATCACAAGAACTACTAACGATATTCAACAGCTTCAAGGCATTGTTCACATGATGCTTCGCATGATCATATTAGCACCTTTGTTAGCCGTTGGAGCTATCACATTCTCCATCATTCAACAGCCAACATTATCGATGATTTTAGTAGCATCCATTACCGCGTTAATTATCATGTTAACGATCGTTTTCTCGATTACGATGCCTAAGTTTCAACTGGTTCAAAAACTTGTTGATAAATTAAATTTAAGAACAAGAGAAAATTTAACAGGGTTACGCGTTGTTAGAGCGTACAACACGCAAGAATATCAAGCAAGTCGTATTGATGAAGTATCGAGAGAATCAATGCGTCTCAATATTTTTGTTAACCGTGTTTCATCTGTGATGTGGCCATTTATGGGTCTCATCATGGGATTGACCAGTTTGACAATCGTTTATG
>DAOTHC010000196.1:0-2386 GCA_035447465.1 Acholeplasmataceae bacterium | reverse complement strand
CACCATCAATCGCTGTGAAAAAGACAGTTTTTCCTTGCATTAAGTAAGGTGTGTCATCAAAGTTTTTAACATCAATACCTAAGGATATCATGAGTTGTTTAGATCCAACATAGACCAATTTACCATCAACAACACCTTTAATCCCTTGACCAAGTAAGACTTCAAAGTTTTTAACATCTAAGAAATCACCATCAAATGCATCAATAATCGCTTTTGAAATAGGGTGATTAGAATGTTTTTCTAAAGAAGCTGCATAGATAAACTCATCTTTGTTACCAATGATTTCTGATAATTCAGGATGACCTTCAGTGAGCGTACCTGTTTTATCGAATGCAATCGCATTAATCTTGTTGGCGATTTCAAAGAATTCGCCACCTTTATATAGGATACCTTCCTTAAAGGCAATACCTGAACCCACAGAAATCGATGTGGGTGTAGCTAAGCCTAACGCACATGGACAACTGATGACTAAGACTGCAATAGCTGGTGCAATCGCAACACTTAGAGGTTGACCACCTTCAACAAATAACATCCAAACAACTAAAGTAAGTATGGAGATAACCACAACAATCGGTACGAATAACTTAGCGATGTGATCGGCGATACGTTGCGCTTTAGGTTTGATGAGTGCTGTATCTTCAACCGTTTGAATAATACGTGATAAAACGGTATCTGAACCAACTGCAGTGACTTCAATTTCAAGGGTGTTCACGGTATTCATGGTAGAACCGATGACTTTATCACCCACATGTTTAAATGCAGGCATCGGTTCACCGGTAATCATCGCTTCATCAAGATATGATTCACCTTTTTGAATCACACCATCAAGAGGTACTTTTTCGTTAGCTAACACAACAATGATATCACCTTTTTTGACCTGATCAAGCGGCAGCATCACTTCTTTCTTACCTTTTTTAACTCGTGCCTCTTTCGCACCTAAACTGATTAAAGCTTGCAGAGCATCTGAAGTTTTTTCTTTAACACGGTTTTCAAAGAAATTTCCGATTAAAACCATGAAGATAATGACAGCGGTTGTCTCAAAATAAAGATCTGCCATCATGTGTGATGCATCATGACGAAGTGTTTCGATGATACTGTAGATATAAGATGCGGATGTACCGATGACAACTAAGACATCCATCCCCAAACTCTTGCCCTTAATTTGATGATATGCAGAAGCGAAAAATCTTCTACCCACATAAAACAGGATGGGGGTTGCGATTGCCCACTGTACATAGCCATTCATTAAGATGTCGGGTACAGGAACCGGTAATCCTAAATGAGCAAACATGGTCCATAAGAGTGGTGCTGTTAAGATGGCAGCTAAAACTAAGTCGATGATATCTTTCTTTTTAGCTTTGAGTTGTTCTTCATTATTAAAAATAGGATAATAACCGATGATGCGTAAATGATCACCTAATTGGTTTTCATCGTATTTATTTTCATCATAATTGAAAATAACTTTTTTAGATGTGACTAAAACATCTGCAGTCACATCTTCTAAACCTTCAAAATAGGATTCAATTGATTTGGCACATTGTGCACACGTGATATTACTAACTTTGATTGTTTTTCTCATAGTTTATCCTTTCATGAGCTGATAGGCATGACTGATCATATGTCTAATCTCTTGATCGAGAAGATGATAGTAGACCATCTTACCCTCTTTATGGCTGCCGACAATGTTGTATTTTTTTAAATAAGACATCTGATGTGAAACCGCACTTTTGGAAACACCTAATAAAGAAGCTAAATCACAGACACATAGTTTATGATCTTTAATAGCTTCAAGGATTTTTAAGCGTGACGGATCATTGAATATTTTAAAGAGTTCAGCCATTTGGCTGAATTCATCATCTTGATAAAAGTTTTTCCTAACTTGATCGAGTGTTTCTTGGTGAAAGATTTGACACTGACAGTTATCACCACATGGTTTCATAGAAACTCCTTTCAGTTGAGTGGTCGCTCAACTATATGATAATCCATTTTTGATCTGAATGCAAATAAAAAACACACCGAAGTGTGTTATTTAGATAAGATCTGATCTGCAGCTTGTCGATCAAGCTTTTTGAGTACAGCAACCATCAGTTTAACCGTATTTTCATAATCATCATAGTGAATGATGGATGTGTGTGAGTGCATGTAACGCGTTGGAATACCAATGGAGAGTGATGCAGCACCTTGATGTGCTAAATGCATGTGTCCAGCATCGGTTCTACCACCTGTAATAAACGCTTCTTGATAAGGAATGTTTTCTTCCTTAGCAACATCAATCACAAACTTTCTTAACGCCTGATTAGGCACTAAACCTGCATCATACAGTAAGATTTGTGGTCCTTTTCCTAAGGATTGTTCACTTGCATCTCCACCAGGAACATCATTAGCA
>DAOTHC010000195.1:0-2397 GCA_035447465.1 Acholeplasmataceae bacterium | reverse complement strand
TGCACATCAAACAGGTCATTTTGCAGAACTTGTTTGTTCGAACTCATTAAGATCAAATGATATCGAAGTTGCTGTTGGGTTGCTTAAAGAAGAGATGAGAATCTTTGGTTCACTTATTATGGAAGCAGCATCCTATGCAGAGGTTCCAGCGGGATCAAGTTTAGCAGTGGATCGCAATCTTTTTTCAGCATATATTGAAGAAAAATTAAAATCACATCCTAGAATAACAATCGTATATGATGAAGTCACAGAATTAAATTCTGACGAACCCACATTGGTTTGTGCTGGTCCTTTAGCATCAGATCATTTATCAGCACATATACAATCCTTATTTCATATGGATCATTTACACTTTTTTGATGCGATAGCACCGATTATCGATGCTAAAACCATTAATATGGATAGTGCTTATTTAAAGAGTCGCTATGATAAAGGTGAAGCAGCATACATCAATTGCCCGATGACAGAAGATGAATATAATCAATTCTATGATGCGGTAATTAACGCTAAAAAAGTTGAAATCAAAGGATTTGAGCACAACGTCTTTGAAGGCTGTATGCCGTTTGAAGAAATGGCAGAACGAGGAAAAGAAACCTTACTATATGGACCGATGAAACCCGTTGGTTTAGCTAAAGAAGGCGAGAAAAGACCTTATGCAGTGGTTCAACTCAGACAGGATGATGCATCAAAATCGATGTATAACATCGTTGGTTTCCAAACACATTTGACATGGGATGAACAAAAGAAAGTGATTCGTATGATTCCTGGTTTAGAAAAAGCAGAAATCTTACGTTATGGTGTGATGCACCGAAATACGTATTTAGAATCACCTAAGATTCTGAATGCAGGTTATCAATCTATAAAATATCCAAATCTCTTTTTTGCTGGTCAAATCAGTGGTGTTGAAGGGTATGTAGAAAGTGCAGCATCTGGTTTAAATGCTGCCATACAAATGACACTATGGCTCAAAGAGAATACGATTAAGCCACTACCACAAGAAACCATGATGGGGGCTATGGCGTACTATATCTCGCAAGAAAACAAATCATTTGTCCCTATGAATGCGAATTGGGGACTCATGCCAGCACTTCCCTTTAAACACAAGAAAAAATCAAGAAAAGCACATTATGCTGAACGTGCTTTAGATGCATTAAAAACATATATGGAGGCATAAGATTGAATCTTTTTGAGCAGTTCAAAAGCTACCTCGAGGTAGAAAAAAACTATGCTACAAATACTGTCATTAATTACCTTCGTGATGTGAAGGATTTTTCTGATTTTATTCAAAGAGAAGAACTCGCTTCTGATGTCTTAGGTGTCAGAAGAGAACGTTTGGCAAGACATTACTTAAGCCACTTAGAATCTGAAGGGTTTGCTCGTAAATCCATTGCACGAAAAATCTCATCACTACGCGTTTTTTACAACTATTTATTAGCACAAAAAAAGATTGATATCAATGTCTTTGAGACACTTGAAACACCTAAAATACCAAAGAAATTACCACGCATTATTCAAGATGAAGAAATTGATCATTTATTTAAATCAATTGATAGGTTAAAGCCTTTAGGATTTAGAAATTATGTGATCATCGACCTACTTTTTAGTTGTGGTTTAAGAGCGAGTGAACTCGTCAATATGTCCATCAGGGACATTCAGCTTGATCGTGAACAGATATTGATTCACGGAAAAGGTTCTAAAGATCGCTATGTGCCACTACATCACAAACTGATTGAAGATCTTAAACACTATCTAACGTATACAAGGCCTATCCTGTTATCGAAAGGCAATGATTCTCACGGGCAACGTGTATTTATTAACTACAAGGGAACTGCTTTAACCGTTAGAGGACTTCAACTGATTATAAAACACGTCATTAAGGATGCTGGAGAGACCTATCAACTCCATCCTCATATGTTAAGACATGCATTTGCCACAACGCTACTTAATCACGGGGCTGATCTCAGAGTAGTTCAGGAATTATTAGGACATGAACATTTAAAAAGCACACAAATCTATACGCATGTTTCAACCGAATCGATGAAAGAAGCTTATAAAAATACCCATCCACGTATGGTAAAAAAACATGAATAATCAGATCATCTATGAAGATCAGCTTAAACTTTCTGATGTTCAAAAGTACCGCGAAACGGTACGAGCGATTGTGATGAATCAATCACATCAAGTTATGATGATCTATTCAAACAAGTTCAAAGATTATACATTTGCCGGTGGTGGTATCAAGCAAAATGAAACACATGAAGATGCACTCAAAAGAGAGCTGTTAGAAGAAATTGGTGCTACCCATATTGAGATTATCTCTTACATCACATCGATTGATGAAATTAAGTATGGACTATTTGACGGTACCACTGTGTTTCAGCAAAGATCACATTATTA
>DAOTHC010000194.1:0-2403 GCA_035447465.1 Acholeplasmataceae bacterium | reverse complement strand
CAATCATGGCCATCCACTGATGCACTTCCTGATGTTGGAAAGATGAGATTTAATAGTGTTCTAACAGTGGTCGATTTACCTGCACCATTCGGGCCAATAAAACCAAATATTTCACCTTTTTTGATTTCTAAAGAAACATCCAAGATACCTCTTGTATGTTTTTTATAGTATTTGGTCAATGCTTCAAGTTTGATCATAGAAGCCCTCCTTGTGGTTTTTTCTAAATTATATCACGATTGATAATCGATGTCGTATAAGAAAAAAGCTTAACAATGTAATATATTGTCAAGCTTCTTTATATTTCATGATAAATTAAGCAAGTTTTTGATATGAAACAGCAAGCTTAGCACCGACTTTAGCATTATTATAAACGAGTGCTAAATTTGCTTCTAAGCTCTTGCCCTTCGTTTGTTCAACGATCGTCTTTAGTAAATAAGGTGTGGTATCTTTTCCTGAAATACCATCTTTAAAGCTTTGTTCAATCGCTTGATCAATGATCTGATTGATATAGGCTTCATCTAATGAATCTTCTTCTGGGATGGGGTTAGCTACTAAAACGCCACCTTTTAATGAAAGATCTTCTTTGACATGAATCATGGCAGCAAGTTCATCAACAGTTTGAACAGATAATGGAAGTTTGATGTTTGATGTTCTTGTATAAAATGCTGGTAAAACTTCAGTTTGATAACCTACAACAGGAACTCCCTTGGTTTCTAAAAATTCCATGGTTCTTGGTAGATCAAGAATAGCTTTCGCACCCGCACAAATCACATTAACATTGGTTTGTGCAAGTTCTTCTAAGTCTGCAGAGACATCCAAGGTTTCTTCATATCCACGATGAACACCACCAATGCCACCTGTAACAAAGAATTTAATACCTGCCATTTCAGCACACATCATCGTGGATGCTACTGTGGTTGCACCTAACGTTTTTTTAGCGATAATGCTTGCTAAATCTCTACGAGATACTTTAGCAACTTCCTTTGATTTAGCAAATACTTCTAAGTCTTCATCAGTTAAACCAATCTTAATTTTACCGTTCATAATGGCGATGGTCGCTGGTACAGCACCTTCGCTACGAATGATAGTTTCAACTTTTTTAGCCATTTCAACATTTTGAGGATATGGCATGCCATGTGAGATAATGGTTGATTCTAAAGCAACAACGGGTTGGTTATTTTCTAATGCAAGTCTTACTTCTTCTTTAACATCTAAATAATTTTTTAATACATTCATTTCTTTATTCTCCTTTATTCAGTAAATCAATTGATAATTCTGGATTAACAGCATAGGGCACTTGAATAGTTAAACTAGCATTCTTTGCTCCACATCTGACACTTTCTTCTAAACTCATATCTTGCGTTATACCGTATATCGTTCCGCTGCTAAATGCATCACCTGCACCTGTGACATCAACGATGCGATCTTTATCGACTAAGATGGCTTTTTGATGTTTGACAATACCATTTTCACCGTAATATGAACCATCGACTCCACTTGTCACAACAACACGTTTAACGCCTTTATCAAGCCACATTCTACATAACAGATCTCCACGATCTTCAGTGACTTTAAAATAAGCTTGTGTTTCATCTTTATTGCATATTAACAGATCAAGTCCATCGATATCTTCAGGTAAATGCTTCATTTTAGGGGCCGAAACTCCAACAAAAGCTAATGGAATGTTTGAACTTCTTTGAAAAGCAATGATTGCTTTGGATGCTTCTAGTGTGATGTTCATATCTGCAACCATATAAGAACTCATAAGCAGATGTTTTTTATGTTCTAATATCCAAGAGCGCGTCATATGATGATTGATGGTCATATCTGCAAAACCAACTTGCATGTCACCTTTGTCATCAATGACTGCATAATAGCTCCCGGTTGATTCATGTTGTCTTTTTTCGGATGCGAATGTTTCCATAAGACGTGATGAGTTATTAATAATATCCTGACCGAACACATCATCACCAACAAGTGTCATCAAGGAAACTTTTTGTTCAAGACGTGCAAGATTTTCAGCAACGTTTCTGATCACGCCACCATATGAACGTGATGCGTTAACAGGATTAGATGTTCCTAATGTCATACCATCTTCTAATCTAAATGTGACATCCATGTTAGCACCACCAATGCAGGTGATGTAGTTTTCTTCTCTTAAAACATAAGGTTTACCCAAGATATAACCTTTTTGCTGAAGACCTGAAATGAGGTTAGCAGTCGCTGGTCTTGAGACATTGATTTTGTCTGCAAGAGCTTGTTGACTAATATATGGATCTCGTCTTAAAATGGCTAATACTTTCTTTTCATTATCATTTAAGTTCATAGTACACCCCTACATTTGTTTATTTTCAAACATTTGTTTACTCTTCTACTATATACCTTTGATTAAAACTTGTCAAC
>DAOTHC010000193.1:0-2410 GCA_035447465.1 Acholeplasmataceae bacterium | reverse complement strand
TGAAGTTCATCCATACACTGAAATTTCAAAACTAGCTTTTTTCAACAGTCTGAAACAGCTATCAGCTGTTTATGTTGAAGGTATGATGATAATCTCGCACTTTAGATCAACAAATGATGAGATGTATACTTTGAGATGCTTGTCATCAACATCAGTTTCCAAGACGATACCACTTGCAAATATCTTTCTACTTTGATCTACGACGATATTGTCAACTGAAAGTGTTACTTTTGATGGTGTATTTTTAATAACAATTTCATGACCACGATATGATGATTTCCATGTATGATAGGATAATAAAAAACTATATCCAATGATGATGATACCCAAAACAACCCCGGATAAACCAAAAATGAGAGGACCTTGTGGAATCATGAGAAGCCATATGATCATCAATGGTATCATGGATAGCTTTAAAAGTAGTGATGGCTTTTGTATGTGTTCAAGTTGAATGTGATCTTCTTCTTTTCTTATGCCTTCATGATGATCTATTAACTGATCTTTAATTAAACTGTCTGAAGATATTTTATAAAATGATGACAGTTTGTCTAATGCTTCTAAATCAGGTAAGGATTCACCTCGTTCCCATTTGCTGATGACTTTATCTGAATAATGAAGTTTTTCTGCGAGTTCTTTTTGTGTTAATCCTTTTTCTTTACGTAATGCTAGAAGTCTTTCTGGTAACTTTTCTATGGACATGGTATACCCCCTTTACAATTATTATACGATAGATAGGACCATATCTCACTCTCTACTTTATAGAAAATTATTCTATGATATAAAGAAAAAATCTGAGTTTCCTCAGATTGATTATCGTTTTGGTCCCCGCGGCCGGGCTCGAACCAGCACGGATTATTCATCCACCAGATTTTGAGTCTGGCACGTCTACCAATTTCATCACGCGGGGAGGTGAAGACGAAAAAATCGTCTTCAGGCAGCAAAAATATGATAACACTAATTTTTTTAAAATGCAATTCTATTTGTTACATTTCTTTTAGCGATGTAATCCCTAATAATCTTAAGCCTTCATTAATGACAATTTGAATCGCTTTAATGAAGTGCATGTTCGCTTGTAAATGACGTTCGTCTTCGATGAGCAAACGTTGTTTACCGTAAAAACTGTTAAATGCTTGAGCGAGTGAGGTGATATAACGTGCAATTTGATTGGGTGCATTATTATCCTTAGCTTTCTCAATCACTACAGGGAATTGTGCTAAAAGTTTGATCACTTCAAAGTAGTGATCTTCAAGGTAATAAGATGGATCAATCATATCTGAATTGAGTTCAACTTCTTTTAAAATAGATTCAATACGAACAGATGAATACTGGAGATATGGACCCGTCATACCTTCGAACTTAAGCATATTTGCTAAATTGAAGTCGACATCGAGGTGACGTTCATTCTTTAAGTCATTAAAGATGATCGCACCAACACCAACAGCTTTTGCTACTTCATCCTGATTTTTAAGGTTAGGGTTTTTCTCAATGATGGCTTGTTTAGCATCATTAATCGCTTGATTAACAACATCTTCTAAACGTTTGAACTTACCACCACGGGTTGACATCTTTTTACCATCAATTAAGACAAGACCAAAGTTGATGTGTTCAATATCAAAATTATATCCCATTAAATCAGTTACAGCTTTAAGCTGTTTGAAATGGAGTTGTTGTTCATTACCAACAACATATAAGATACGGTTAGCATGATATGTTTTGTGGCGATACATGATCGCAGCTAAATCACGTGTAATATAAAGGGTTGCGCCATCTGTCTTTTTGATTAAAGCAGGTGGTAAATCATTAGGAAGTTCAACAATGGTTGCACCTTGGTCGAGCTTAAGAAGACCTTTTTCTTCAAGTTCACTGACAACTGCATCCATTTTATCGTTATAGAACGCTTCCCCATTAAATGAATCAAATGATACACCTAAAAGATCATACATATCCATAAATTCACGAAGTGATTCATCTTTGAACCATGTCCATAGTTTAAAGTATTCATCATTACCTTCTTCTAAGGATTTAAAGACTTCACGTGCTTGATCTTCTAAAGAAGGATCTTCTTTTTCAGCATCATGAAATTTAACATAAAGCTTTTGGAGTTCTGCAATCGGATTTTGTTTGATCTCATCATCATTTCCCCAAAGTTTATAGGCGACGATCATTTTACCAAACTGTGTTCCCCAATCACCTAAATGGTTAACTGCAACAACATCATAACCGCATTTCTTGTAGATATTTTTTAGAGCATTACCAATCATGGTTGAACGCAAATGTCCAACACCAAAAGATTTCGCGATATTCGGTGATGAATAATCCATAACAACCGTTTCACCACTACCTACAGTAGATTGCCCATAGTTTTGATTTTCATCGATAATCTTTGAAATTAGTGGTAAGGCAAACTTTT
>DAOTHC010000192.1:0-2456 GCA_035447465.1 Acholeplasmataceae bacterium | reverse complement strand
CCTCTGAGTTCCTCATTCTTTTACTCCCAAATGAATGTTTGCACTTGTTATTTTCTAGCGACTAAAGGGTGACTCTCCCACCCTTTTTTACTTCTTTTAATTTTATAACATGAATTAATGCTCATAATTATTGACAAAGCGTTTTCACTGTGATAGAATATAAGCGTATTATGAATACTTATTCATGTTATCAAAAAACAGTTACACCCCGAAAAATACTTTGATAAAGCCGTTATTTTTCTTTTTTGTATGTGTGACTTCTTTTTTTAGAAAAATTGAAAACGCTTTTAGGAGGAAATGAAATGCAAAAGGTTTACGTCGTCGGAGCTAAAAGAAGCGCGATCGGATCTTTCATGGGGACACTTTCTGCCCTACATCCCGCTGATTTTGGTTCACAAGTACTCAAACAATTACTCGAAGAAAAAAACATCAATACCAAAGACATTGATGAAGTATTAGTTGGTAACATCTTACCAGCAGGTCTTAAACAAGGTCTAGCACGTCAAATTTCGATTGGTGCTGGCATTCCTGCAGAAGTTCCTGCATACGGCGTTAACATGGTCTGTGGATCTGGTATGAAGACCGTCATGACAGGTTATGCAAATATCGCTTTAGGTTTACAAAATCTCGTCATAGCTGGTGGTGCAGAATCCATGAGTAACGCACCTTATTTAGTACCTGCACAAGTGCGTTCAGGTGTTAAGATGGGTGAACAACCAATGCGTGACCACATGCTATATGATGCATTAACCGATGCGTTCAATGGTTACCATATGGGTATCACTGCTGAAAACATCGTTGAACGCTATGGTATTACACGTGAAGAACAGGATGCATTTGCCTGGGATTCACAGAAAAAAGCAATGGCAGCACAAGATGCTGGCAAATTTAAAGATGAAATTGCAAAAGTTATTATTCCTAACCGCAAAGGCGATATCGTCTTTGAAAATGATGAATACATTAACCGTACAACCTCATTAGAAAAACTTCAAACATTACGTCCAGCCTTCAAAAAAGATGGTTCAGTCACTGCAGGTAGTTCCTCAGGTATTAATGATGGTGCAAGCTTTATCATTTTAGCTTCAGAAGATTACGTTAAAGCAAACCATCTCACACCACTCTTTGAAGTGGTTGGCATTGGACAAGGTGGTGTTGATCCATCTGTCATGGGTTTAGGTCCAACACCAGCAATCAAAAACGCATTAAAACAAGCTAATCTTGACATTAAGCAAATTGATACCTTTGAACTAAACGAAGCATTTGCTGCACAATCTTTAGGTGTTATTAAGGAATTAACAGATGCATTCGATATTACAAAAGAAGAAATTTTAGCTAAAACCAATCCAAATGGTGGTGCGATCGCTTTAGGTCACCCTGTTGGAGCAAGTGGTAACCGTATTATCGTCACACTCGTTCATGAGATGTTAAAGCGTCCTGAACTAAACTATGGCTTAGCAAGTCTATGTATCGGTGGCGGTATGGGAACTGCAGTTATTTTAAAGAAAGTCAACTAATTTAAAAGGAGATATATAAGATGAAACGTTTGGAAAATAGAGTCGCAGTCATCACAGGTGGCGCGAAAGGTTTAGGACAAGCGATGGCAGAACTTTTTGCTAAAGAAGGTGCAACCGTTGTAGCAGCTGATATGGGTGAACTCACATACACATGTGAAAATGTTCATTATTTCCCACTCAATGTGACTGATGTCAACGGTGTTCAAAAATTCTTTGATGATGTTATCGCACGCTTTGGTAAAATTGACATTTTAGTTAATAACGCTGGTATCACAAAAGATGCTATGACACGTAAAATGACAGATGATCAATGGAATGCTGTTATCGATGTTAACCTCAAGGGTGTGTTCAACTTAACACGTTTAATTGGTCCACACATGGAAGTAAACGGTTATGGTTCAATCATTAATATTTCATCAGTTGTTGGTGTGTTCGGTAACATTGGACAAGCTAACTACGCAGCAACTAAAGCAGGTGTCATCGGTTTAACCATGACATGGGCAAAAGAATTTGCTAGAAAAGGTGCTAACGTGAGAGTTAACGCGATTGCTCCAGGTTACATCATGACAGATATCCTTAAGACAGTTCCACAAGAACTTCTCGATGGTTTTGCTAAATTAACGATGTTAGGTCGTCTTGGACAACCTCATGAAATCGCGAATGCGGCTTTATTCTTAGCATCAGAAGAATCATCATACGTCACAGGACAAACACTTAACGTTAACGGCGGCATGCGCTTATAATCATCATAGAAAGAGGTGTTCCTCATGAGTAAAGTCAATGTAGGAATTGTAGGAACAGGAATTTATCTTCCTGAAGGTCGTATGACAGCACGTGATATTGCTAAAGCGACCAAAGGTATTTGGAGTGAACAAGCTGTCATCGACAAGCTTGGTATCCAAGACGAAGTTGCAGCACAAAACGTTGGTAGCCGCGTTACCT
>DAOTHC010000191.1:0-2480 GCA_035447465.1 Acholeplasmataceae bacterium | reverse complement strand
CATCCATTTAGTTTTACACTTTATGTTAATCCACAGCTAAAAGGTGGTTCATATCGTGTAGGATTTAGACTTCTACCCTATCAAGATCAAAAGACGTATTATACCTTTACAAAGGGAAATTCAACCTTAAGATCTTTAACTGAACTCGAGCATTATTCATCAGGTGTAGTAAATCCTGGATCAACCAGTTTCCAAAGCTATGTTAACTTTGGTTATGTGTTTGACTTTTCATCCATGATACCTACAGCAGTGATCAATGAGGATGCAAAAGCATATGAGTCCGATGTGCTTTATTACACGCTACCTTTCTTGGACCGTTTAGAAATATCTGAGTTTGCAGAAATTACGAATGTGACACAAAATCCAATAACGTATACGGCACAAGGTTTTAGAGTGTATAACTTCAGTTACACCATTCAATCAGAAAGTGGTTCTTCAACGGTATATAATCATCAACTTATTGAAAGACCTATCGCGATTGTTGATGTTTACCGAAACAATAACAAGGTTGTTATGAACGCATTAAACCCTGTAATCGTCTCAAGAGAAGCTGTCTCTACATCCGTACTTATTAATTATGGTATCGATCTTACTTATAGTAACTTGGTTTATAATCTTTATCAAGATAACCCAGATAGCTATTTCGATATCGTACCAAACGATGTTATAGGTATTACAGCTTCCGTGACAGATAGCTATTTAGTTTTCACAGTCGATCAAGAAGCTTCAGCTGGTCTTTACAGTTTTGATATCTACTACCAAAGAACCGGAGATAATCCGATTAGCTTAGGTACGGTTTATATTCGAAAGAGTGAAGGTACAAGTGCTTACTTGATTGATATTCAATTTGCTGAACTTGCTACTGAAACAAACTATGCCTTAATCTATGTTTCTGATGCAGCTGGTATTCCGATTGTTGGTAGTCCATATCAAACAAGCATTTATTATGCAGGAATTGACTATGATGGTGCTGATGATGACGGTATCACCAACTTTAGAGTTGATGGTCAAGTATCCAATATTCCACTCGATGAATACATTCCATATTTCTTAAACTATCTACCTATGGGAGCAACCATTGCACGAAAACTTCCAGATGGTAGTTACTCAGCAGAAGTTGATGGTCCTGAAGATCCAGATATTGCTGGTTTAGCTGCAGACTTTACATCACAAGAAGGTGTGAGTGAAGGTGATGATATCATCATCACATATCGCGTGACATCTGAAGATGGTTTAAACATGGTTTACTATCATATCACTGTGACCGACGTTACCTATAACGTTTCATACATCTTTGATGTGATTTATGAGGGTAATGCATTACAACCTGATTTAAATGGCGCGGTGATCGTGATCAATGTGAGAAACATGACGACAAACTTACCTGTTACGGATACGATTGTAACGACACTACCACAGTTTACCAATGTGTTAAGCTATGATAACTCAACAAATTTGATGTACATGCTTGGTTTTGATTCTTATAAATTTAGATTTGGACGTAATAAGAGTGGTTATTTCTCGTTTAATGTTCAAGTGTTAGATCCTATGGGATATATCTATGATGTTGCTATTGAACTTAATGGAACGGACCCACTTCAACGTGTCAATGAACTTGATCTTGATTCAACTGATGATGGACATTATTACTACATCAATTCATCCACAAAGAATAGAACACGTTATTTCACGATTACGATTTCCAATGCACAAATTCCACCACGTGATTATGGTTTTGATGATCACGAGGCATCATGGGATTAAAAAAATAGAGGCTAGCTTCCAAGCTAACCTCTTTTTGTTACGGCATAATGATAATGCCTATAGCAATCATTACAGCAGCCATGAATAAGAGTAGAAGATTAAAGTTTCTTTTACCCATCATTTTGATCATTGCTTTTGACTTCATGTTGTTGTAAAGAAATGGAAACTGAAGGATGAAACCTAAAATCAAGAAAACACCATAAACGATTAAAAAGATTGCTAAGTATTGCATCATAACCTCCTAAATAGCGATACGCTTTCTATATTTGAGATAAAGCAGGTAAATCACAAAACCATTCACGATTAGACCTAAGATAAAGTATAAGAATGTTGATGATATAAAGTAGTCCATTGGAATGAGTTCAATTGAGATCAGTCGTGCTGGCCAGAATCCTGGTAGAACACTTAAAAATAACTCTTTCCAATCCGTTAAGAAGAGAGCCGCAACTGGAGCTAACAGTATCAGACCTGATGCTTTCATAATGACAAATCCTTCAACTTTATTTGATGCGAATGCATTGACTAAAAGTGCGATAATCGGTCCATGAAGCGGTGCAAGCACTAAGATGAAGATCAGGTTAAATGGATCAACAATTTCAATAAAACCAGATGTTATGATAATGAGTAATGTGCTTAAAATACCTAAAATATAACTGATACCTAGTTTAATCCATACGTAATGATTGACGTTAATTGGTGTAATCTTTAATGAGAGT
>DAOTHC010000190.1:0-2484 GCA_035447465.1 Acholeplasmataceae bacterium | reverse complement strand
TCCATGGTGGTGACCCCGATACAATTAACTATTATCCAACAATTAGAGATATTGATAAAGAGTGGATTCAAGTTGAAATTAAAGTTGATAACACTGAATTGAATGAAACATACCAATGTGTATACCTTCCGAACACGAAATTGGCTGTATGTGAAAAAGTAATAAAATAAGAATTATCAAACATAAACTTGGTTTCTTTCTTTCATTAAACATGAGCTGCTTTTATGTCAATAAAGTAGACACAGAGAGTAAGATATTATCTACTGCCCTTTATAAAATAATAAAAGACTAAGAGATAATTCCTAATCTTAATATACAAAAAAGTGTTAAGTAGAATCTTCTACCAACACCTTTTATCTATCTATTAACTAGGCATTTTCAATAATTGCTGTAATAGGAATTAATAAAAACGCTAACCATGAAATATGAAACATATCAAAGAAATAACCTACTGAGAAGAAGATAATGACTGCTAAGAAAGGCATTAATGCCGTTAATCTAACTTTATCAAATAAGATAATCGCAACCACAGGTATTAACAAGAACACCTGCCATGCCCATGCCCAACCGCTTAAGCCAAATCCTAATGCAAGAAATAGACCAATAGCAATGATAACGACACCAATCATTGTGATTGCTTTTTTTCTTTCTTCAACTGAGATATTCCCAATTTGAAACTTAACATCACCAAAGATTAATCCCATAGAAACTGGAAGTAAGAAACCAATACCACCATATTCCCAACTACCTTCAACATAACCCATGTAAAGATAAAATCCAATAGCTAATGCAAACGATAGTTCATAAACAATTAATTTCATGATATTTTTTTCATGTAAAATACCAAGCATAGGAATGATTAAGAAAACGAGCCATCCTGGATTCCATAGGTTATACTGGAAACCTAAAATAATGAATGCAACGACAGCTACAAAGGGTGATATCGCGACAGGGATATCTTTTAATTTGGTATTTAATAGAATAGCTACTACAGGAATGGATAAGAAGACCATCCATCCAACGTGCCACAAATTAAATCCCCATCCTAGAATCAAGAAAACAATGATACTCAAGAATGGCATAAGTGCAACAATGCCATCTTTTAATCTTGCTTGGAGAAGAATAGCAGTCATTGGAATGGACAAGAAGACAAGCCATCCTGGATGCCACATATCCTTATAAAAACCTAAGACAAAGAAAACAATTAAACTGATAAAAGGCATGACTGTAATGATTTTTGTTTTAATGTTTTTTTCTTTGCGTCGTTGTAAGGTATCAATCAATTCATCAGCAGCTTCTCTAGGTGTGCCTAACATTTGCCACACCTCATCATCTGTTTTACCTGATGCAAGTGCATCTTCATAGAGTTGATCATAATCACTGATGATCTCCTGCATATCCTTTTGACTTGCACGATAATCATTTAATACATCTTTTAATTCATTTAAGTATTTAGCTTTCATTGATATTCCCTCCTAAAAGCCTGAAGACGCCACCTAAAAATGAGCGCCACTCGGATTCATATTCATATAGTTTCTTTTTTCCGAGTTCTGTCATACGATAATACTTACGTGGTGCACCAACATTGGTTTGTTCGATATAGGTTTCAAATAACCCTTGACCTGTAAGCCTTCTTAAAATGGGGTAAACGGTATTCTCATTGACATCAATTTCTTTGGAGAGTGAATCAATCACTTCAAAGCCATACATATCCTTTTTTGAAATGATAGAAAGTATGCACATCTCAAGGATACCTTTTTTAAATTGCGTATTCATGAGGACCTCCTTACTGTGTTTTACACACTACTATAATACAACGGTACTGTGCAAAACACAATACCTAAATACAAAAAAGTGTAAAAAAGTGGGATATACTTGTTTTTTAGCGTACAAATGTGATACTCTATATGCAAACAAAGTTAGGTGATTATGCATGTTTAAACAATTTAAGGCTGGTTATCGTTATTATTATTACCAACGTTAGAGGACTGCAGTAGGCATTCCTTTTTCTAGTGTATACGAAGGAACAGCCAAATCATGATCTGATCATCCTTGGGGTTCCTCAAGGATTTTTTTATTTTTTAAACCAAAGGAGACAAAACTATGATTGTTCAGATGAAAAAAGGTTCTACAAAAAAAGAATATGAGAAGTTAGTACATTATTTACAAGAGAAAAAATTAGAAATCATTGATGCATCATCTGATGAGATGCGCGTCTTTGGTATCATTGGTGATACATCATCCCTTGACCCAAGTGATCTATATGCTTTTGAGGGTGTGAAAGAAGTAACACGTGTTTCAACACCGTTTAAGAAAGCATCACGCAGTTTTAAAAAATCTGACACAGTCATTAAGTTATCAGATGAAGTTGTGATCGGTGGCGATCAATTTGTTGTGATGGCAGGACCTTGTTCTGTCGAATCTGAAGAACAGTTAAGAACGATTGCTAAATCTGTTAAAAAGTCAGGTGCACATCTTTTAAGA
>DAOTHC010000189.1:0-2496 GCA_035447465.1 Acholeplasmataceae bacterium | reverse complement strand
TGACGGATATAATCCAAATGAACATTATGTAACCTATGAAGAACGTGGTAAACTTAACCAACTCATAACCAATAAGTATTATGTGGTAGCTAATGATGTGTTAGATGCGTATGAAAACTATGCATTTGATCGCGTTTACCGCAATATCGTACCCTTTATGACAAATGAACTTTCTGCGTTCTATTTAGACTATACTAAAGATATTTTATACATTGAAAAAGAAAACAGTCTTGTGAGACGTTCTGTTCAATCAACCATCTTTGATATCGCATTAGGTTTATTAAAACTCTTAACACCGATCATTCCTCATACAGCATCTGAAGCATATCAGCTCTTACCATTTGATCATCAAGAAGATGTCTATTTAGAAAATATGCCAAATGTATATGAAAAGATTGATCATGATTTACTTAAGGCATTTGATGTATTTGAAGAAGTTAGAGTCGTCGTATTGAAGAAGTTAGAAGAAGCAAGAGAACAAAAAGTGATTGGTAAATCACTACAAGCTGAAGTTGATTTAGTGGTTACTCCAAAACAGATGGAAGCTATTCATTTCTTAGATATGAAGATCAATCAAGTGCTCATTGTATCTAAAGTTAATATCTTAATCGGTGAATCACTAAGTGTTAAAGTATCACCTGCAGAAGGTGTTGTGTGTGATAGATGTTGGAATATCGTTGATCATGTCCATGAAAATGGATGTTGTGACCGTTGTTCTGAAGTTATAGGAGGCAAGTGATGAACATTTTAGTTGTCAATGATGATGGCTATCAAGCTGAGGGTTTGGCCATTTTAGTTAGAGCCCTAGCTCCGTTTGGAAATGTTTATGTTTCAGCACCGAAAGATCATCAAAGTGCGAAAAGTCATGCGATTACCATTCGCAGCCGTATTGAAACCTTTATGACAGAACCCTTGTTGGGTTCTTTAGGTATGCTTGTTGTTGATGGTACGCCTGCAGATGCAACGCGTTTAGGTTTAAAAGTGTTTAATGTTGATTTTGATTTAGTAGTATCAGGCATTAATTATGGCCAAAACATTGCGAAAGATATTTTATATTCAGGTACCGTAGCTGCAGCGATGGAAGCAAAAATTTTAGGTGTTGATGCGGTTGCCATTTCTGCTCATAATACGAAGCTTCCTTATCTGTATGATGAAACCATCAAGCTCATGGATGAAATCATAGAAGCAAAGCTTTATGAAGGTCCAGGTATTTTAAATATCAATTTTCCAAAAGATACATTCCCAAGACCTAAAGGTGTCAAGATCACACGTATGGGATCTCGTCTTCAACATGCTGAATTTGTGAAGAGTGAACGTCCTGATGTGTATCACATCAAGAGTTCAATCATCCAATATCAAGAACATGCTGAAACAGATGTTGTAGCCTTTGATGAAGGCTACATCTCTATTACTCCTTTAGCGATTAATCGTACAGATGAAACATGGTTGGCTGAAATCTTAAACGAATCATAGGAATTGTGATAAACTATAAGCAAGGTGGGGTGAACTCATGGCATTGTTTAATATGCATTTTTTCAAGGAAAAATCACGCAAGATTGATTTAGAACAACTCATTGCGTTTTTCGAATCGATTGAAGGTATTCGTGTTGAGATGGATGAAAAATCTGTTCGTTTTTACTATGCACATCCAAGACTTCAACATGAATCACTTTTCATCATTACACCAAAGTCACAAGTACCAGACATCTACCGTTTATCACCAAAATTCTTGGACTTGAACTTTCATTTAGAAATGCCCATTTTAACACCAGATTATATCGCAAAGCATTTATTTGAATTGGTGAAAAAGATCTGTGATCGTTTTGATTTTCATGTCTATAATGAAATGTTTGAAGATGTCCTGCCCTTTAAGATGGATGTTGTCTTAAAAGTTTTTGATATGGTGAAAAATGCTTATATCTCAAAAAATCCTTTGCTGTTATCAGATTATCATCTGTTACCCAAAGAAAAATTATCAAGTATCTTACGTTATTTAGATGATCTACATGAACTTCAAAAATATTATCAAGAACTTGAGACGTATGTACCTAAATATCATTTTTTAGTTACTGAAAAAAAGGATTTAGTTGTTGGTATTGAATGGAAAGAACATACCCTAACGGTATTTCCACCCCATTTAGATTATTGTTTTTACCGTGTATCCAATGAGATTAAAGTGATCAGTTATGAGGAACTGTATCCTATCATTGAGAAGTATTTAATCGATGTTCCTGGTTTTATTAAGGGAACAAAGGTTATCCCAAAGAAAGCATCAGGTAAGGTATTCCGCTTGATGAAAAAAACAAAATTCATGAAAATAAGTCATACCTTCCAAAAGGAAACTGTGAAGAAGCTATTAGACTAAAAGGAGCATCTCGTGTTTAAGAAAATATTGATTCAGTTAAGTGGTTTTTTCATTATCGCATTCGGCATTGTTGGTATTGTCTTCTCTCGTTTAGGAGCATCACCGATTGATGCCTTTAACTATTTTATGTA
>DAOTHC010000188.1:0-2497 GCA_035447465.1 Acholeplasmataceae bacterium | reverse complement strand
AAATCCACAGTGCTTGATTTAATTATAACAATAGAAAGAAAGGAAGCTATACTCTAACTATTATTACAGTTATGAGTATACAAGGGAATTATGAAAGAATTATTTAGAAAAAGCGTTTTAATGATATTGGTTATGGTATCGTTAACGTTGCTATCTTCATGTACAGGTGACAAAACACCCAGTGAAGAAGAACTTGTTTCAATGGGTGTGAGCCTTAAAGAGGCTTTGCCAGGTTTTACATCATTAGAGGATAACTACACATACCGTAAAAAATTATGGCAAACCAATGGTGAGGATTGGTTTAGTTATCATCTAGTTAAACTTGATGATCATGATATTTATGATCAAGCATTTTATTACTATGGCAATGTCGGTTGGCAATATGAAGAAGAAGCTTTCACGTTTGATACAAGTAAAGCTTATACGATCTATCTATACGATGACAACGAATATACCATCTACCGTAAGTACAAGTATACAGATACTGATGAAGAATTTACGAAGCATTCCTATGCTTATGATGTTCAAGGTAATATAGAAGAAGCTTCTAATTTATACTATGACTTTTCATTTCTATCAGAATTGATGTTTGAATATTATGTTTTTGATGATCAACGTAACATAGAAAATAAAGTGTGGCGAATCAAAGAGGATGTTTTATTCAGTTCCTCATTTAAAGAATCTATGATGTTAGCTGTTCATCAAAATACAGATAGTTTAAGTGAAGATTACTTTGATTTTGCTTATCTTTATGTTGATCAAAACCAAGTGACATCACTCGTGTTTGCTTATTGGTATCAAGCACTTCAACATCATTATCGTTTTGAAATTCATTTCAGTTATGATGACGTTAATTTTGATGAAGCTGCATTAACCGTAGGATTTACACCATATAACCCTGAATAAAGCCTAATTCTACGCTAAGTAGAGTGAAAAAATAAAAATTCTACACGGTTCAATTCTTTTGTAGATACTTAGGTATCACAAGAAGAGAACCGTGTCTTTCTTTTTGTTATATCATGTAAGTAACAAACAGGAGGATCTTATGGCTACCATTCTATTTGGCGATTCGATCGCAAAAGGTATTACATACAGTAATCAAAAACTAACACTAACAGATGAACCTATTGTTGATGCTTTAAATCAACTTTATGGCATCTCTATTGATAATAAATCAGTCTACGGACAAACTTTAAAACGCATCCATGATAAACGCTTGATCGAACAAACTATTATTCAATTAGACCCAAATGAAAAACACTACGTTATTATTGCTGTTGGAGGGAATGATGCGGACTATGATTGGAAGATGGTTGGAGAAAATCCTAAGCTTACTCATCAACCCAAAACACCACTACCACTTTTCGAAGAGATATTGACTTATTATGTAACATATCTTAAAGATAAAGACATAACGCCTATATTACTAACTACAGTCCCTTTAATATCAAAAAGATATTTTGAAGAAGTCGTATCCAAAGCAGGGAATCCAGAAAACATCTTGAAATTCTTTAATCAAGACATTGAAATGATATTTAGACATCATGAAGCTTATAGTCATGTAATTACGAAGATTGCATATAGTTATAACTGCGTCTTAGTTGATATCAGAACATCTCTTCTTCATCAAACCAACTATAATGACTACATCTCAAAAGATGGTATTCACCCAAATCAAAAGGGTTATAATCTTATATTATCGATTATTCAAGATAAACTTATCTCTGATGAAACTATGAGACAATGGATTGACTTTCAACAGACAGCACACGATTTATCGCAGACATATTTATAGAAAAGATGAATCCAATCATGTAAAATAGATATACATAAGATAAGGAGTTATCAATATGCGTCCTTTAATCGTGATTGAACATGTATCACAAGATGGTGTAATTCAAGGTCCTGGTAGTTTATATGAAGACACATCTCATCATTTTCAAAAAGGTGGATGGATCATCCCCTATTCTGATGAATCCGTTGGGGAGTTTATCAAAAATATTATGAGGTCCTCATTTGACCTTTTATTAGGACGTAAAACATATGATTTATGGGCAGCTTACTGGCCATTTCATGATGGTTGGAAAGAAGCCAATCAAGCAATCAAGTATGTGGTTTCACATCAATCATATCCATCTTTATGGGAACCAACTATCTTTATTAACTCGGATGTCGTTGAGAAGATTCTAAAACTTAAACAGGGCGATGGAAAACCGATTCATGTGTGGGGGAGTAGCGAACTAGTTGAGACACTTATTAAACATGATTTAGTTGATAATTTATGGTTGATGGTCTATCCCATTCATTTAGGTGAAGGTAAAAAGTTATTTCAGTTTGAGTCTTTAGAAAACTATTTCCATGAAGTAGGTCATCACGTTTCACCACAAGGAGTACAGATGATCAAATATGACAAACGCATAGTGTCACTTGATGATCTGAGTTCATAAAAATCTAAAATAGCATTTATAAACCTTATCATGGTGTTGTATAATAAAAA
>DAOTHC010000187.1:0-2508 GCA_035447465.1 Acholeplasmataceae bacterium | reverse complement strand
AACCGTAGAAGCGGGTTAAGATTTCGTTTCTATAGTTTTCAGATACGGTATTGATGCCATTTGCACGCATGATGCCACATTTCAAGAAATTGACACGATCCATATGGATGTAAGTGAAATTCTTTGAATTAAAGAGTTTCTCGGTTTCAAGTGGGTAAGAACCTTGTTTTTCGAGATTGTGAATGGATAATAATGTTTTCATGTTCTTAAATGAATCGTTTAAACTACGATATTTAACATCCAAGAAGAATGGAATGAGACCTGTTTGCCAGTCATTGGCATGAATGATATCCACGTAGTTTTCTGTTAAAATCATGTATTCGAAAATAGCAAAGTTAAAAAATGTGAAACGCATCGCATCATCTTCATAGCCATAATAGCGAACACGATTATATAAATCTTCGTTATCAACAAAGATATAAGGTACACCATCATGTATGATTTGATAGTAAGATGCCTTTTTTTCATAGACGCCCATTGTGATCATGCGTTCACCTAAAAATGTCATCTCAGATAAATGCGGTTTAATCTGTTGATAAAAAGGGGTGATGATGGTAACATCATGACCTAATTTCATTAATGCTTTGGGTAGCGCAGCAGCAACATCTGCTAATCCACCTGATTTGGAGTAGGGGTAAGCTTCACCACTACAGAAGAGTATTTTCATATATTTATTCACCTTTGAACCTATTATACTGAATTGCAGATGGTTTAACAAGTTGATGGCCTATCATTTTTACATGATTTTTTCATCTTGTTTAAGTCCTTTCATGAATTGACTATCGTCAAACCCTATGATAAAATCATTATGGCGTATCGCCACTTTTTCATTTATTGCATGCTTTTTGAAGGAGGAATATCATGAAACGTATCGTTGTCGTTGGTACCCAATGGGGTGACGAAGGAAAAGGAAAAATCACAGATTTTCTTGCACAGAAGGCTGATGTCGTTGTTAGATATCAAGGTGGGAATAATGCTGGGCATACCGTTGTTTTTGATCACCAAAAACACAGTCTACATCTCTTACCATCAGGAATTCTTAATCCGAAGATTGAAAATGTGATGACCAATGGGATGGTCATTAATCCGAAAGCATTTCACGAAGAAATATCAAAATTAACAAACACGTTTCATTTATCCATCTCAGATCGTGCACATATCGTCTTGCCCTATCACCCTGAATTAGATAAAGCATCTGAATTAAGAAAAGGTGATGAAAAAATTGGAACAACCCATAAAGGTATTGGTCCAGCGTATACTGATAAAGCAGCACGTATTGGTATTCGTATGTCAACGTTTATTCATCCAGAACGTTTCTACCACGAATTAAAAACCGTCATTGAACAAAAAAATATTGAACTAGAAGCTTATCAGCATGAACCATTAAATGCTGATGTTATCTATCAAGAATACAAAGCATATGCTGAATTGATGAAACCCTATGTTAAAGATACATCAGTTCATTTAAATCAACTGATTGAACAGGATAAAAAAATACTCTTTGAAGGCGCACAAGGTGTCTTGTTATGCTTAGACCATGGCACATATCCTTATGTGACATCAAGCTCGCCAACAGCATCTTCAGTACCTTTAAACACTGGAATTGCACCTTGGTTAGTCGATGGTGCTGTCGGTGTGACAAAAGCTTACACGACTCGCGTTGGATCAGGTCCGATGCCATCAGAAATTGAAGGCGACCTTGCACATCACATTCGTGAAGTAGGAAGAGAATATGGAACAACAACCGGTCGTCCAAGACGTATTGGATGGCTTGATACAGTCATTTTAAGGCATACAAAGCGTGTTTCAGGATTAAGTTATTTAGCTGTAACACTACTTGATGTCTTAACGGGTATTGATGAATTAAAGATTGCTGTATCCTATGAATTAGATGGACAAACCATTGATTATATACCAGCTGACATCGAAGATTTTACGAGAGCAAAACCAAATTTTATCACTATGCCTGGTTGGCATGAAGATATCACAAACGCTAAATCATTATCCGACCTTCCACGAAATGCACAAGCTTATTTAGCTAAGATATCTGAATTAGTTGGAGTTCCTATTGGCATGTTTTCTGTTGGACCTGATCGCAATCAAACGATCATGGTTCAGTCATTCTTTTAAGATGGAAGTGATGTAGATGATCAGTCGTTATCAAAGAGAAATCATGAAAAATTTATGGAGCGAACAACATCGCTATGATATGTTTTTAGCTGTTGAACTCGCAGCAAGTTATGCCTGGATGAAAAAGGGTCTTTTTGATGAAGCCACCTACCATGCTTTAGAAAAGGCAACCTTTAAACTCGAAGATATCTACAAGATGGAAGAGATGACGAAACATGATGTCATCGCGTTTACGCGTGTGATCTCTGAATCACTTGGTGTAGAAAAGAAATGGTTCCATTATGGTTTGACTTCAACGGATGTCGTCGATACAGCACAATCGTTAATCTTAAGAGATGTCAATCATGTATTAATCGATGACATCGATAACTTTATGGA
>DAOTHC010000186.1:0-2516 GCA_035447465.1 Acholeplasmataceae bacterium | reverse complement strand
CTTGTTCATAATTAAAAACCATGAAAAAAGACCATGGTAATATAAATGTCTGCATTTCCACCCCTCCTTATACAGATTAGTCTATCAAAAAGAGATTTCGTATTTCTTACTTAAGTCTTAATTAATGATTAAATAAAAAAGGAGCTTAGAGCTCCTGTTTAGCATAATCTCCTAATTTGTAACCGAATCCCCACATGGTCATGACAATCTTTGGATTGGATGGATCATCTTCAATTTTTTCTCTTAGTCTTCTAATATGAACGTTGATCACGTTATCATTATAGTAATATTCTTCTCCCCAAACGGTACGATACATTTGTTGTTTCGAGAAGGTTTGATCAGGATGAGTCAACAATAATTTTAATATTTCAAATTCCTTAAGGGTTAATTCAACGATTTGACCTTCTTTTTTCACTTCAAAACTGCTCAAGTTAACTTCTAGTTGTCCAATCTTAAAGTTCTGTTTTGTTTCTTTTTCTTGGACCTTGTGTGATCTTCTAAGCACAGCCTTAACACGTGCAATCAGTTCAAGCATTGAAAAAGGTTTAGCAAGATAATCGTCAGCGCCAAGTCCTAGATTAATCGCTTTTTCGACATCGGTATCTTTGGTTGAGATGATGATAACGGGAACATCTCCTTTTGATCTGATGTGCTTTAACACATTTTCACCACTGACTTTGGGTAACATCAAGTCAAGTAAAACGGCATCATAGGACATTAAATCAAATTGCTTGATTGCTTCTTCACCGTCAAAGACAGCCTTGACATCAAACATTTCTTCTTTTAGTTTAGATTCGATACTTCTACTAATCAAAACATTATCTTCTACAATTAAGATTTTTTGAGCCATATGATAACCTCCTATTTAACTAATTCATTTTTTTATTCTTAAAATTTTATTACGTGTCATCTTTTCTTTCATTATATCATGCTTTTTTAAGAGTGTATCAAAAAAAACGCCTTGACCACCGGGGGGGAATGGTAGCCAAGGCTATCGAGTTTGATTGAAACCATAAAAAGGATCTAAAGGATCACAATTCATGATAGTGTTTCTAACGAACTCGATATCATTATTATACATGATGTTTTGGTAAATTGATATAGTTAGACGAAAAAAACACATCAAACGATGTGCTTTAAGTACGTTTTTTACAGGAGTCTCTCACAACAATTTCAGTATCTACAACAATCGGATCAATTGTGCGAACTTTACCTTCTATCATTCCCATCAGGGTTTGACAAGCCAGTTCACCGAATGCTTCATAATTTTGTCTCACTGTCGTTAGTTTAGGTGTGACAATTTCACAGACTTGTAAATCATCAAAACCGATCACTGAAACATCATGTGGTACGGAAAATCCATGGGTGTTTAAATAATTAATAGCACCGACAGCCATGAGATCTGATACCGAGCAAACCGCTTCAGGTAATCCATAGGTTTCAAAGATGAGCTTCATCGTGTGATGACCTTCTTCATAGCTATAAGATTCATTTGAACGATCGGGTAGATACATCGGCTCAAGTCCTTTTTCATGCATGAAATCAAGGTAAGCTCTTAAACGTTCACGTCCGATAAAATTGGTGTATGAACCATTGATAAACGCAATCTTTTTATGACCGAGCTCATATAAATACTTGCAACTTCTTCTAATCGATACGTAAGAATCAGAATAGATGGAGTTTGAACTTTTCTCATGTGGATCTAAAGTGAGTACTGCGAGATTACTTTGGCAGAGTTTCGTGATGGATTCATGATTGTCACCACCTGATACAACTAAAACAGCATCCACGTTTTTTGATTGACAGTGTCTCAAATAATCAAGACCTGAATCTGTGTTATGCGATAAGAGTAAAATATCGTAGCCATTGGATTCCACATTTTTTCTAAAAGCTTCAAGTACGCCAGAGAAGAATAAGTTTTTTAACCCGTATTCAACCTCATAAACAACGCCAATCGTGTTTGATCTTTTTCTGACAAGACTCTGTGCGGTTGCGTTTGGCATGTAGCCAAGTTGATCAGCAATTTCAATCACACGGTTTCGTGTCTTTTCGCTAATTTCGGTATAACCATTGAGTGCTTTTGATACGGTTGAGACAGAAACCTTCGAAAGTTTCGCAATTTCATCGATGGTGACCATGTAATTCACTTCCATTCAATAATCATTGTATCAATTATGATGCTTTATGTATAGACTAAATATAAACAATAACTTCATTTTACGAAATTTTCACACACTATTTGCTTATTAATGTGGTTAAACTCCGTGGTTTTAATGATAAATTTGTCTTTTTTCCTTCAAATTCAATACAAATCTGTATATTTTCATCAATTTCGTTTAAGAGGACAATCACGTAGGATTGATCTGGATTTCTATAAGAAATAGATGAAACACCTTCAGGTAAATGCATGTCTTGATGAAGTCGTTTCGCTCGAGGTTGGATATATTTTGAGAAATGGCCAATCGCATAATATGATGAATTCTTAATATAGTGATCACTATCAGGGTCTGCTAAGA
>DAOTHC010000185.1:0-2545 GCA_035447465.1 Acholeplasmataceae bacterium | reverse complement strand
GGTGCACGTCGTGCACACGGTTATGATGCATCGATCTATGGTGCAAGAGCAGCCTACATATCAGGTGCGATTGGTTCATCTAATACCTATGTTGATTACATGTATCAAATTCCTGCGATTGGTACCATGGCTCATAGCTACATTCAAAGCTATGATTCAGAATATGAAGCGTTTAGGGCATATGCTTTAACTTATCCAACCAATACCGTTTTACTCGTTGATACCTATAACACCTTAAAAGAAGGTATTCCTAATGCGATTAAGATCCATAAAGAAGTGTTAGAACCGATGGGTCATCGTCTAAAAGGTATTAGATTAGACTCAGGTGACTTAACTTACTTAACCAAAGAAGCACGCAAGATGCTTGATCAAAACGGTTTACAAGATGTTAAGATCACCGTATCAAATTCATTAGATGAATACTTAATTAAAGAACTGATTCATCAAGGTGCACAAATCGATGCATTCGGTGTGGGTGAACGTTTGGTCACTGCACGCAGTGAAGCAGTCTTTGGTGGTGTGTTTAAACTATCGGGTATTGAAGTAGATGGCAACATCATTCCGAAAATCAAAATATCAGAAAACATTCAAAAGACAACAACACCAGGATTTAAACAAGTTTATCGCTTTTATGACGAACTCGGTATGGCTGAAGCTGATGTCATCACGCTTCATGAAGAAACGATTGATCAAACAAAACCCTATCATTTGTTTGATCCAAACTTCCAATGGAAGTCTAAAATCATTGATAAGTACACAGCAGTTCCACTCTTAGTACCTATCTTTAAGAAGGGTGAACTCATCTATAAGTTACCTAAACTTGAAGAGATTAGAAACCATGCTAAGATCGAACATGACAAGTTATGGCCAGAAGTGTTACGACTTGAACATCCACATGAATACTATGTTGACTTATCACAAGATCTCTGGGATTTAAAACAAGCAATGATTAAAAAGTATAAAAAATAGTTGAGGTAAAACATTAGCACGGACATTTAAAAAGCAGAACATCGAACGTATTTTACATCATCCATCGCTTTTAAAAGGTATTGTTATTATGGCAATACCCGTTTTTTTGAACAATTTTTTAAAAAGCTTGCATGACATGGTCGATGCGATTTTTATCGCTCGCATGGATGTAGGTAGTCAAGAAACACTTGATGCAGCTCTAGCTGCTTTAAATATTCACTGGCCAGTTTTCTTCTTTTTCATGGCGCTTGCTGCTGGTTTAGGTATCGCAACCGTTGCGATGGTCAGTCAGTATACGGGTGCTGGAAGAAAAGATTTAGCATCCAGCTATGCGAGTAAGCTGATCAGTTTAGCGATTGTTTTAGCCTTAATTGTCATGGCGATTTTCTTTTTCACATCAGATATTGTTTTAGGATTTAACTTATTTGCTTATCTGATGGGTGCTAGAGGAGAAGCGTTAGGTTTTGCAGGTGTTTATTTTAGAATTAGAAGTTATGAGTTTATCTTTGTCTTTATTTTCATAGTTTATCAGTCGATTAGACAAGCAACAGGAGAAACACTCTATCCTGTCATCTTAAACATTGGTGGTATTTTACTCAATATATTCTTAACGTGGTTATTTGTATCACGACTGAGTATGGGTGTTGCAGGTGCTGCCTATGCCACTTTAATTGCCAATGCTGCACCACTTCCCTTTATTGTTTATGATTTATTCCATTCGAAGAATCATATTAGAATATCTGTTAAAGATATGTTGATCGATAAAGAAACACTCTCTGAAATGAAGCGTTTTGCACTTCCTGCATCGTTAGGACAGGCGGTTTCATCTTTAGGGTTTATCATCATTCAAAGTATTATTCTTCGTTATGGTGATATGGTTTCTGCAGGTTTTTCAGTGGGAAATAGAATTTCATCACTCTTATTAAACCCTGTTGTAGCTATCTCGACCATCTCGGCAGCGTTTATCGGTTTAAATATTGGTCACGATCAGCCTGAACGAGCGAGAAAAGCGTATGAGGTTTCGAGGAACTTATCGTTTGCTCTGATGGTGATTGGTATTGCTATTATCATTCCGCTCAGGTTTCCAATCATTGAACTGATTTTAGGAACGAACGCATCTGAATCATACCGGATTGCTGGTGTTTATACCGTTTGGATTTTACTCACACAACCTTTCATGGCTTTATTCCAAAGTTATATTGGTTTATTTAATGGATCAGGTCATTCAGGACATACACTTCGTATGTCCATCGTCCGCTTATGGGGTATGCGAGTTCCCATGGTACTGTTGTCGATGTTAATCCTACCACCAGATGATTACAGAGGTATCTTTTGGGCCATGATGATTTCTAATTTTGTCATTTTATTCTATGGCGAATACTTGAAAAAACAAATTAAATTTGATGTACAGGTGAGATTATGAACGTACAAATTGTCTTATATGAACCAGAAATTCCACAAAATACAGGTAACATCATGCGGACATGTGTCGCGCTTGGTGTCAAACTTCATTTAATTGAACCACTAGGTTTCAAAATTGATGAATCACGGTTAAGAAGAAGTGCACTTGATTATT
>DAOTHC010000184.1:0-2554 GCA_035447465.1 Acholeplasmataceae bacterium | reverse complement strand
AACTTATGTCAAGATTAGCACTTATTAAGTTGTTTTTTTACTACTTTGTTACATTGATAAAACCGCTTTCATCATGTATAATAGAGTTAATAAGAATTAATAAAGAGCATGATCTGAGGTGACATTCTGTGAAAGTGTTATTCTGCAGTTCCGAAGCATTCCCTTTCAGTAAAACTGGTGGTTTAGCTGATATGGCTCTTTTTTTACCGAAATCATTACGCGAATTAGGCCATGATGTAAGAATCATAACACCATACTACCGGTCCATTCAAAAATATCATAAAGATATGACTTTTTTAGGTTCTCAAACAATCGGTATGGGCGGTATAGAAACAATCGTCCATTATTTCGAGTTAATTCATCAGGGCATCCCTTATATCTTTGTTCAAAATATGCATTATTTTGAACGTGATCAACTTTATGGTTATAACGATGATGCTGAAAGGTTTGCGTGTTTTTCATACGCCATTTTAGAGGGTTTAGAAACCATACAGTTTTATCCTCACATCCTACATTTAAATGATTGGCAAACCGGCATGATTCCTTATTTACTTGATGAACACTATCGTCACAGAAATGATCATTACTACTCAATACACACACTTCTTTCCATCCACAACATGGAATATCAAGGATCGTTTGATACCTATGTGGCTAGATTCTTTAACACATCATTTAATTACACCTATATTCACTTTGATCGTGTCAATTTCTTGAAAGCTGGTATCGAACGTGCGACGAAGATCAATACGGTCAGTCCAACCTACCGCAATGAAGTGTTATCTTCTGAATATGGTTTTACACTAGATGGTGCTTTAGAAAGAAGAGCCAATGATTTTATTGGTATCTTAAATGGGATTGATGATCATGTATTTAATCCGATGACAGATCATCTGATTTACCACAATTATGATGCTCAAAAAACAAAGATTGGCAAACAAAAGAATAAAGAAGCCATCTTACATCACTTTGATTTAGATGTTGATGTGAAAGTGCCTCTCATTGTCTATATCGGAAGATTAGCAACACAAAAAGGCATTAACCTCATGACACAAGCTCTTGAGGAAGTCATCGAATATGGTAATGCACGCTTTATCTTAATGGGATCTGGTAATGATTCATATCAAGACTTCTTTCGTTACTTAACATTTAAGTATCCTTCAAAAGTTGGTCATTACATCGGCTTCAATGAAGAAATCGCTCATAAACTTTACGCAGCATCCGACATCTTCATGATGCCTTCCAGATTTGAACCTTGTGGCTTAGGTCAATTGATTGCGATGCGTTATGGTTCATTACCTGTCGTAAGAGAAACAGGTGGATTAAAAGACACTGTCATTCCTTACAATAAGTACACAGGAGAAGGCACTGGTTTTAGCTTTGCTAACTATGATGCATTTGAGTTTAAAGAAAAGTTATTCGAAGCTATCTCATTATTTCACGATAATCCAAGACATTGGAACATGCTTGTAAAACGTGCGATGAAACAAGATTTCAGCCTACGTCAAATGGCATTGTCCTATGAAAATCTATATCAAATCATACTAGGGGTGTAACATTTATGGAAACATTAGCATTAATCCTCGCTGGAGGAAAAGGATCACGTTTAGATATTCTATCAAACCGTAGAAGTAAACCAGCCATGCCATTTGCTGGTAAATTCCGTATCATCGATTTTGCATTAAGCAATTGTACACAATCTGGAATTTATAATATCGGTATACTTACACAGTATTTACCCTTATCCTTAAATGAACATATTGGATCAGGTAAACACTGGGATTTAGACAGACGTGATTCAGGTGTAACGTTATTACAGCCTCATAATTACTGGTATTTAGGTACCGCTGATGCTGTTCTGAAGAACTTAGAATTTATTCAACGAAAAGACCCTAAGTATGTCTTGATCTTATCAGGAGATCATATTTATAAAATGGATTATCGTAAGATGATTCAACAGCATAAAGAAACGAATGCGAAATTGACGATTGCTTGTCAACCTGTTGATTTTAAAGAAGTTTCTCGCTTTGGTATCATGTCGACCAATAAAGATAAAGAAATCATTGAATTCGAAGAAAAACCAAAAACATCGAAATCGAATTTGGCTTCGATGGGTATCTATTTATTTGATTTTGATTTATTAAAACAAGTTCTTCTATCCATTAAACAAGAAGACTTGGACTTTGGTAAACACATCATTCCTCATCTCATTCATTCCACACAAAAAGAAGTTTTTGCTTATTTATTTGAAGATTATTGGATGGATGTAGGTACCTATGATTCATACCTTGATACAAATTTAGCTATGACAAAAGATTATACAGAACTTGATCTTTATGATCCAACCTGGAAGGTTTACACCAAGAGTGAAGATTTACCTCCCGTTAAAGTTGGTAGTAATGCATCCATTCATAATTCACTTGTTTCAAACGGTTGTGTCATTGAAGGAACGGTCATTAATTCTGTTTTATCACCTGGTGTCAGAGTTGGTAAGGGATCTATTGTGAAAAACTCTGTTGTCCTTAATAATGTGATTATCAGTACCGATGTCACC
>DAOTHC010000183.1:0-2585 GCA_035447465.1 Acholeplasmataceae bacterium | reverse complement strand
GAAGTGACACGTGTTGGTAAGGTTAGAAGAGCTAAGCTTAACTACATCCGCACATTGTCAGCGAAGGCATCAAGAATTAAGGAAAAGCGGTAAAAATGATAAAGAGGCACATTGCGCCTCTTTATTTTTTTTCTGTCTTCAGTTGATGGAGATAAGATATTGGATCTTTTGCATAATAGATTTTCTTCATCAATTTGATAAGATCATCAGGTTGATTAGAATCGATAACATAATCAGCGATTTGCTTTACTTTTAAATCTGCAGTAGATAATGCAACAGAGAAGTTACTTTGTTTCATGATATTGACGTCAAACGACATCGATCCAAAAGCGATGACGTATTTATCTTGATGCTTCATCAAAAATGATGAAAGTGCATTTTCTTTTGATGTTTCTGAACGATGAATCTTTAAGTAGAAGTAATCGTCCATGTAAGGATATATCTGGTATGAAATGTCAAATGGAAGTAATGTGGTTAAATCCTTTGCATATATCTCAACCTGTTCTTTTCGATCAATCACAATGTAAAAAACTGCGTTTTCATCAGAACTTAAACGACCTTTAATATGATTTCTAAAGTCGTCATTCTTACGATCTAAATAAAACTTTTCTTCCGCTTGATTTGCAAATGATGTATGGTACATGGATAACGCTTGATCTACGATGGAGTATGCAAATACATTACGATTGAGATCGATAAAATACTGATCAATTTGTTGTTGTGCTTCTTTTGACAAGTATTTAATATCTAAATACTTTTCTTTCTTTAAATCATAGATCACAGCACCATTCATAATCATCAGTTCTAGATTGAGTGGTATATCTTTGAAGATGCGATTAAGTGATGCAGGTGTTCTGGTTGTAGAAACTGTGAAGTGCATGCCATCATTAATCAAATTTGTGAGCGTATATGACGTAAAAGATGATAAATTTCTATGTTTTGTTAAAAGACATTGATCTAGACCGCTCACAAACAAGATATCTTTATGCTTATAACGATGCCAATGAAATTGATTGACGCCAAGTGTAATCAGCACACCGATAATCGTTGATGAGATACGATTGATTGCAAAAGGTGCAACCGGTAGATTATTTCTAAGAGAAATTGTGACTGAGAGATAAGTTAACGCTGCAACGAAAACTAAATCCTGTTTTTTAAACTGCACGAGAAATGCGATAAGTGGAATAATTAAAACAGCAGTGATTGTATAAAGAATAGCAAGATGGCCGATATAACCCAATTGATCCAAGATAGCATCCATGAATAAGTTTTCATAGATCAAAATAATTACCATGCCAAAGAGACCACCAAATAAAGATCCGAATGAGCGGATTTTTGCTTGTGAAAATGATTTTGAATTATCACGCTGCATCGAATAAACAGCTGCGATACCTGCGAAAAATGGTGAGTACCATGTTGCTGCAAATGAAGGTGAAATCACGTAGAGTATAAAATGAACGAGAAGTGTGAAAGCAACCGCAATCGCTGTTTTAAGATTGCGCAATCCAATTTTTGGCATAAGTCCTCCAGGAAAACCTCTTTTATCTTGAGATAAACACCAACATTATAGCACTTTCTTGCTGGCTTGCAAGAACTTAAAAACGTTTTCTAAAAATTAGTGAAATATCAATTGTTAAAAATGATGTAAACGAATGAAACTATTTTCATAAAAGACTTGAAAGCCTTTACATGATATGATATAATGATTGACGTATATGATATAAAAAAGAGGTGAATTCCATGAGTAATGCAACCATTTATGATGTCGCTGGTGCAGCTGGCGTTTCACTTGCTACCGTATCACGCGTACTCAACAATCCAGAAAAAGTAAAAGAAGAAACAAGACAACGTGTTTTAAAGGTTATTAAGGAATTAGGATATCGTCCTAATGTCATTGCACGTGGACTTGCTAGCCGTAAAACGACGACTGTAGGGGTTGTTATTTCAGATATCACAAGAGCATCAGTTGCTGAAATGTTAGGTGGTATCAGTGATATTGCTCAAAACTACAAATATTCGATTAAACTCTTCTCAATTCGTGAAGATATGGATGTGATGGATACACTTCATGACATTGTAGCTGAACAGGTTGATGGTGTTTTATATTTGAATGATGAACTCAATGAAAAACGTGTTGATGACATCAAACGTATGTTCAACTCAAACGGCATCCCTTACGTGTTTGCGAATGTCGTATCAGATGACCCAGATGTACCAACAGTTTCTATTGATTATGAAAAAGCTGGTTACGAAATTACAAAACTGATGATTAGTGATCATCGTGAAAATATTTATTTATTATCAACAGCACGTCGTTATTCAGTGAATGACAAAAAAGAAGCAGGATACACGCGCGCTATGGAAGAAGCAGGTTTAGAACCTAAAATCTTTAGAACAAGCGGTGATACCAATATCAATCGTCAACACTTTTCAACATTCTTTGCTGATAAAAAAATTGATGGTGCAATTGGTGTCAGAGACTCCATTGCTGTATCGTTTATGAATATTGCACGTGATAATGGCCGTTTAGTGCCTAGAGACTTAGCAGTCGCTGGTTTCCAAAATACAAAATATGCATTACTATC
>DAOTHC010000182.1:0-2595 GCA_035447465.1 Acholeplasmataceae bacterium | reverse complement strand
ACCTGATGTAATAATAATGAGTAATGTGCTTAAAACACCTAGAATATAACTAATACCAAGTTTAATCCATACGTAATGATTGACGTTAATTGGTGTAATCTTTAATGAGAGTAAGACGTTATCATCTTGGTCATCAAGTAATGTAAAACCTGTGATCGCACCAAACATAAAACCATTCAATAAAATGAAGAAGAGCGTGACGATGTGCGTTCCAATACCCGCGCCTTGTTTTTCTAAATATGGCATAAGGAAGTAAGCAACAACAGACATGATGATTGGATAAGCTAATAGAAACGTATACATCTTATCTCTTAGCATGAGCTTAAGCTCGTGTTTTAACACGCGTGTAAACATGTCTATACCCCACTTTGTTTAACCGCATATTCTTTAAATTTAGGTTTAACATAAAGATAATAACCTAGAATAGCGTAGAGTAGTAATACGATGATTGCTACAACAAATTTATAATCAAGTGCTGTACCAAATCCAGAGACAATGAGTTCGATAGCTGCTTGTGTTGGTACGATAAGAAGAAGTGTATCCCAAATATCAGCTTTTAATATAAGATCAAAATAGTGTAAGACCACGGGTATCGTGATCACAAATGAGTAGATCATCACATTGACTAATAGTGTTGTGAAATCTTTTGAATGAAATGAGAAAACAAATCCTAAAAGACTATGCATAAAAATGGATAATGCTAAACCTGGGATGATGATATACCAAACGACATCAACCTGCTTAACGAAAAAGAACGCTAAAATAACAAGGGTTGATGAAAACATACTGTGAAGTGTGTTAGCAATCGCTTTGGATAAGATCAATTCAGCATTGGTTACAGGTGTAACGAGCATGGTAGAAAATGTTGATTCTATTTTTTCAAAAAACATGACTGAACCAATGAAAATCACTGACATCATGGTAGCATCGATGATGATCACAAACGGTAACATTTCCATGAGAAGGTCTTGATCATCTAAAAAGTAAAGAAGTAAGAACCATACAACTGCAACCAACATCGAAACGGTTGTCACATGGTATTTAGTAAGACGTGTGAGTTCTCCTTTAATGAGTAACAACAACTTATTCATGATTCAAACCTACTCCGGTAACTTGAATGAATATATCTTCAAGTGTGGTTTCACCAATGTGAAGTGTTTCGATATCTTTGGTGCGAAGTAACTCGATGAATGCTTCGTTTTGACCAATACCATCCATCGGAAACTCTTCACTAACCGACTTTCCATCTTCTTTATATTCTATTTTCATAACGCGTTTACCATACTTAATCTTGAGATTACGTGGACTATCCATTTCTTTGATCTGTCCATCAACAATAAATGCCACGCGATCACAAAGTTGATCGATGTCAGCCATGATATGACTTGTGATAAAAACTGTGCCACCTGATTGTCTAAACTCTTTGATCATATCTTTTAAAATCATCGCGTTTGCAGGATCTAATCCATTAGTTGGTTCGTCTAAAAAGAGCATCTGTGGTGCATTGAGCATCGCTCTCACGAAATTAAGACGTATCTTCATACCTTTAGAGTATTCAGAGACCATCTTATCGCGATCTTCCCATAAGCCTAATCGCTTCATGAGGGCTTCAACATCATAGTTTCTCTTATAGAGTTTTAAAAAGAAGTTGATGTTTTCCATGGCTGTCATTTTAGAAAAATGAATGGGCATTTCAAAGCTGACACCGATATCTTCAAAGAATGAATCATCGAGTTCTGCGATACTTTTTCCATTGTAGGAAATGATGCCATCATAATGCTCTAAGAGTTTAATCAAAATCTTTTGTGTGGTCGATTTACCTGCACCACTTGGTCCTAGAAATCCAAAAATCTCACCTTTTTGAATTTCAAAAGAGAGTCCCTTGAGTGTTTCTTCACGATTTTTGGGATAGGTGAATCTTAAATTTTCAACTTTAAACATGGTGTGCTATTCCTTTCTCTAAGATATCGATCACTGTATCGATTCTTTTTTCAATGATTTCCCTTGTATCAGAAGGGTGAATATAATAATCTAAGTTCATTTTGTTCATATAATCTAGGATGCTTTCAGCAAGAAACCGGGGATCTAAAGTTTGTCTTATACGCCCTTTATCTTGATCAAGTTTAATCAAATGTTCAAAGAAGACGATGCCACTTTCATATGATGCTTGATAAAGATCAGAGTTTCTAAATAAAGAAGACTGTGTCATGTAGTATCCAGCTTTAACTAAATCTGGATAGGCATCTGCAAAATCAAATCCTCTCAAATAGATTTCTTTAAAACGCTTTAAAAAAGGCATGTCAATCGATAGATCAAATAAATCTTTAAACATAGCAGCCTTTTTTTCTGAAATTACATGGGTGAAAAACATGTAAAGATCATCTTTATCTTCAAAGTATTGATAAAAAGATCCTCTTGCAATACCAGCATCACGAATTATATTAGCTAAATTAACATGTTCATAAGGATGAATGGATAGCTCTTTGATGGTAGCTTGTATAATTTTCTCTTTTTTATGTGGTTTGAGATTCAAAAATGTATCCTTAGGCATGATTCCTCCAAAAGTGACAACCTTGTCACAATTTGAGTATACGC
>DAOTHC010000181.1:0-2617 GCA_035447465.1 Acholeplasmataceae bacterium | reverse complement strand
TACTTGTGATACGTTGCTACCTACTGATTTAAATGGGTAGAGTAATGAGTAACCAAGATCAAATGATGATGTTGGAGAGATGCCAATTTGGAAGACGATAGGTTGATAACCTAACTTTGATAAAGCGCGTTCACTGATCAGTTCATAAGAAGTTTCACGTGTTTGGCTGTCACGAACATATGTAATCGTCACTTCGCCACGATTGTTATTCTTAAAGAATGCAATGACATCATCCCATGTCGTTACTGTAACAATATGTGTGCCAACTTGAAGCTTTGTAATTAAATCGCCTTCTTGGAGTTCACCATCTGTTTTAGCACGACCCGTTGCTTGTCCAATGATGGGGTCGATGTCATAACGTGTACCATCAGCTTTTTGGTTGGTTAAACCAGCAGTTTGAATCATCACTGCAATACTGATATCTTCTTTATCATACGTAATACCACCACGTGTATAAGATAAGGATAGAAGTGTTGAATCATGGTTTGACATGATCGTTGATAAATCAGTCCACGAATTAACTGATTGCCCTTCAATCTCTACGATGATATCACCAGGTTCAAGACCAAAGACTGTTGCAGGTGAGTCATCAGCAACATAACTGATCTCACTTGAATTAAGGTTAGGTTTTAAAACAAAGAAACCAACAATCAAGAAAAGTACAAAAGCTAGTACGAAATTCATGAAGGGACCTGCGAAAATCACTAAGAAGCGTTCCCACAAGGTCTTACTTTCAAAGCTCTTCTCACTTGGTGTGATCCACATTTGCTTTTTATCAGATAAACGATAGTTAGCATCACGTAAAACACTATAACGTTCTAGCACACCATTCACTTCTAATTCTATATAGAGCGGTTCAAAATCTTTACCATATAGATCATATGATCTAACGATCCCCATAACATCGGGTTCAAGTTGATCGACCAAATGGATTTCTGTAACCTGTTGGTGCTGATTGAGTTTAAGTCCAATCACTTGATCAACTTTGATAAGTGCATCACTCACCGATTCACCTGCCATGGATACATAACCACCAATCGGAATGGAACGAATGGAATAAATCGTTTCTCCCTTGCGTTTTTGCCAAATTGCTGGTCCCATACCGATGGCGAACTCATGGCATAATATTTTTGCACGTTTTGCAAAATAGAAATGACCAAATTCATGTATTAAAATGATAACCCCTAAAACGAGGATAAATACGATTAAATCAACGAGTAACATAACTTACCTCTTTTCATACTGCCTCAAGATGTCATTTTGAATCTCTTTATTAACTCTTAAGATGTCTTCTAATGTTGGTTGCTGGATTTGAGTAGCATGTTCTACAGCATCGAACACGATTTTTTCAATCTCTATAAATGTAATGTGATCTTCTAAGAAAAGTTTAACAGCAGCTTCATTTGCTGCATTCATGACCGTAGGAAGTATACCTCCCCGTTCACCGACCTTATAGGCAAGTTCTAACAATGGATAGCGTTTAAAATCCATAGGTTGAAAATGTAGATCAGTCAAACTTAATGGTGCATGATGTACTCTTCTTTCTGGATAATATAAAGCATAAGCAATCGGTATGCGCATATCAGATGATGCTAAACTCGCTTTGATGGTACTATCTTTAAGAAAAATAAGTCCATGAATCAAACTTTCACGATGGAGCACGGTTTCTATCTGATGATAAGGTAAATGAAAGAGATGATGTGCTTCAATAACCTCTAAACCCTTATTCATCATGGTTGCACTATCGATCGTGATTTTATCACCCATTGACCAATTAGGATGTTTGAGTGCATCTTTTTTAGTGACGTTTTTTAATTCCTCGCGTGAAAGGTCTCTAAAACTACCACCACTTGCTGTGATCACGAGCTTATCAATATCTGATAAATCTTCGCCACGTAAGAGTTGCCAAATACTTGAATGTTCGCTATCGACGGGATAAAGATGAACGCCATGTTTTTTTATGAGTTCATTGATGATATCACCCGCAATAACAAGCGTTTCTTTATTCGCTAATGCAATATCTTTTTTTGATTCAATGGCTTTAACTGTTGGTAATAAACCAGCTGAACCAGAGATAGCATTCATAAAGAGTCCATGTTTAGGATATGTAGCAAGCTTAATTAAACCCTCTTCGCCTGCAACAAATGTGATATGTGGATATCTTTTCTGGTATCTTTCGATTTGGTTCTCATATTTGAGAGAGACAATTTCTGGTTGAACATCTTGCAAGATCTGGTCATTGATATCATCATGACTTCCTAATGAAAGACCTATAAGATAAAATTGTTTAGGATCTTCTTTGATAACATCAAGCGTTTGACGTCCAATTGATCCGGCAGCGCCTAATATATATAGATACTTCATACGATAATGGTTGGGAATATGCGATAAATTAGTAGGAATATCGATGTTAAGAACATCGCAACAAATAACACAGAATCAAAACGATCGAGCAGGCCACCGTGTCCTGGTAGGATGGTACCGAAGTCTTTAGTGTTATACGTTCTCTTCATGCGGGATGCTACTAAGTCACCAAATTGTGCAAAGATACTACCTAAGAAAGTAACTGGAACGATAATTAAAGCTTGTACCCATAAAGGATTAGATTCACCGAGTG
>DAOTHC010000180.1:0-2633 GCA_035447465.1 Acholeplasmataceae bacterium | reverse complement strand
ACCAGCATTAAATGAACTTGCTTTAGACGGATTTGTGATGGAGCTCAAACTGACGCCTAATCGTTCAGATCTTTTATCGCATGTTGGGTTTGCATATGACTTAGCATCGATGACAGGACAAACAGTTAAAGAAAAAACCTATCAGATTATAGAATCAGATAAGAAAAACCCCATTGAAGTTGCAATTGAAACAGAAGATTGTGGCCTTTATCATGCACGTCATTTTGAAAACATTAAAGTTAAAGAATCACCATGGTGGTTAAAAAATGCACTGATGGCTTCTGATATTCATCCCATCAATAATGTTGTAGATATTTCAAACTATGTGTTAATTGAATATGGGACACCGCTTCACATGTTTGACTATAACAAGTTAGAGTCTAATAAGATTGTTGTTAGACACGCTAAAAAAGGTGAAGAAGTCATCACATTAGATGATGAAACACGTCTCTTAGAAGATCATGATGTTGTGATCACTAATCAAAAAGAAGTGATTGCGATTGGTGGTGTCATGGGTTTAAAGAATTCCATGATTGATGATCATACGACATCTGTTGTTTTAGAAGCTGCTTACTTTGATCCAAAAGCCATTCAGAAAACAGTTAAACGCCTCAATTTAAGAAGTGATTCATCACTCCGTTTTGAACGCGGTGTTGATCCAAAACGTGTCATTGAAGGGCTTAATCGCGCAACCGAATTACTGATTGAACTTGCAGATGCTAAGGTTTCCAAAGGCATCTATACAGCAACATCAAAACTTCCTGAAAACCCTAAAGTTGTTGTCCCAAAGAACTATTTTAATGACAAATTAGGTGTTGAGATCAGTGAATCAGAACTCGTTTCATACTTTGAAAAGTATAATTATACCTATCAGATACTTAAAGATCATTATGAATTAGTTGCACCATCATACCGAAATGATTTAGAAATTAAAGCTGATTTCCTAGAAGAAATAGCGCGCATGTACGGCCTTGACCGCATCCCCATGACACCTTTTGATAAACCACTACCAGGGTCATTAACACCAAAACAAAAACGTTTAAGAGGACTACGTCATCAACTAGCAAACATGGGACTTTATGAAGTGATTACCTATTCGCTTCTCGCTGAACCTGAGGTTAATCGCTACAACACAAAGGGTGAACCTGTGTCCATTTTAATGCCTTTATCTGAGGATAAAAAGACACTGAGACAATCACTTGTTCACGGCCTATTAGAAACCGTATCATTTAATCAGTCACGCCGTGTTGATGATGTTGCTATTTTCGAGATTGGCAACTGTTTTAGCCAAGGTCAAGAAGATCTTCATTTAGGGATTGCGATGTCAGGCACTTGGCATCAAAACGCTTGGAAAAAGGAAAAAACGACACCTGATTTCTATGTTTTAAAAGGTATCGTTAACGCGCTTTTTGAACCGCTCGGTATATCACTTGATTATCAAGCATCATCTGATGTTGAAGCATACCATCCATATAAACAAGCACATGTCATTTACCAAGGACAAGTCATTGGTAAACTTGCTGAAACACATCCAACAGAAGAAAAACGTTTAGGTATTGAACATACAGTCATCTTTGAAGTCAACTTAAAAACGTTACTCGATGTTATGCAACCTGTCAATTACAACATGGTATCTAAATACCCAAGTGTGACGAGAGACTTAGCCATCGTGATCGATGAACATGTGACAGCTAAAGAACTGATGGACATGATTTCTCAAACCGTTAGAAAAAATTTAGTTTCTATCAATGTTTTCGATGTTTACCAAGGTACGCATATTGAAAAGGGTAAAAAATCTATTGCATTTTCACTCGTCTTGAATGATAAAGATAAAACCTTGAGTACTGATGAGGTTGATCAATTGATCAAAAAAGTCATCAATCGGTTGTCATTTAGCTATAAAGCAGTCGTAAGAACTTAAAACCTGATTCGTCAGGTTTTTTAGTTGGTTAACCTACAATTTCGTGTATAATATAGGTTGGTGATAATATGTTGATTTATAATCTAACTTATGAAGAGTTAGTTCAATTTTTAATCGATCATAACGAGAAAAAATATCGTGCTGATCAAATCTGGCAGTGGCTTTATCGTCAAAAGGTTCAATCCTTTGATGAGATGAACAACTTGCCTGCTGCACTCATTGATTTACTCAAGGAAAACTTCACGTTAAACGCGTTAGAACTTGTGTTAAAGCATGTTAGTGCAGATGGAACCATGAAGGCTTTATACAGCCTAACAGATGGTCATTTAATCGAATCTGTCTTAATGAAACAGCATTATGGAAACTCCATTTGTGTGACAACACAAGTGGGATGTAATATTGGTTGTTCCTTTTGTGCATCGGGTTTACTCAAGAAAAAACGTGACTTAACGGCTGGTGAAATCATTGCACAAATCATTGAAACCGAACGTTTATTAAAAGAACGCATATCTTATGTCGTTGTGATGGGTATTGGAGAACCATTTGATAACTATACCAATCTCTTAAAGTTCTTGTCGACGATCAATCATCCTAAAGGTTTAGCTATTGGTGCAAGACACATCACGGTATCAACATCAGGAATTGTGCCTAAGATTAAAGAATATGCCCACATGGGACTTCAAGTTAATCTTGCGATTAGCTTACACGCACC
>DAOTHC010000179.1:0-2668 GCA_035447465.1 Acholeplasmataceae bacterium | reverse complement strand
GAAGTTCAGGTTCTAAATCCTTACGTCTCACAGGAGATGCATCCCAACCATTGAAGAGTTCACTGTAATCATCAAGAGATACTTCGATGAGATATGCATTATTTTCTGTATTGGTTCGATATAAACTTAATGTTTCTAATTTCTTTTTATTCATAAAAACCTTTCTAACGTATGTCTAGTTTGATCATTCTCTCATAGAGAGGCTGTCTAAAGTGTTTTAAGACTTTAAGCATACGTAATGTATTAAATCTTCCATAAGATCCTTCTTCAAGTGGAAAACGAATTTTCCCTGGTATTTGTGATCCTTTTAACATCAGAGGTCCATGCATTTGTTTGACTAGCAAATTGATTGCTGATGTCAATCTTAAGTCATCTGGATAAGAAACAGATGCTAGAAATTCAAGTGCTTTTAAGATGTCATATTTCCATCGTGGTGGATAACTGGGTTTGATCATCGCATGATGAATGGGTTCTTGTGTATCATGTGCTTTATAAAGATGTCTTTTAAGAAGACATTCAATGCCATTGAGCATCGCAATCTTAACTTCATCAATCCGATATTGGTACCCATTCTTTTCATAGTCTCTTAAACCTTCTAAAACAGATAGTGTCGTATGAACTGATGAAATTTTAGGTGCAGGTTTTCTTTCCCATTCACAGTTCCAACCACCATCTAAAAAGATGTGGTCTAAGATATAGTCAATCATATCATGAATACGTTCGTCTTGTAATTTACCATAGGTCAATAAGGAGACAAGCATACCAATGACACACATATCTTGATGACGATCATGATGATAAATCCCTTGAGGTTTCCACTCATGTGTGATAAGCGTGTTAAGTGCATCTTGATAAACTGGATGATAAGGATCAATCTCCATGTATTTCAGTTCTAGCATGGTGTAGTGTGTTGATATCCATTTTGGAGAATAGACACCGTCACCAAACATGTGTTTTTCATGGTCATAGAGATTGATATAATCTTGAATAAACCCCTGATTATTATAAGGTTCATTTTGATTGAGTAAATGTGTTTGAGTAAGTCTTCTAATGACAGGGTTACCCTGACATAACCATTCAATGACATGCATAAATTTCACCTACTTTTGACAATTCGGACAATAAATTACTTTACCACCTAGAAATGCTTCTTTTACTAAAGGTGTTTGACAGATTGGACATACGGTTTGACTATTTGACATCTTGACCTGATAACCACCTTTTTCACCATAGATAGATAACGTTTGATCTCTACCGCCGAAGGTGATCATCTCATCAATCTTGTTGATGGTTGTTTGATAGAGTCTCACGCGATCGTCTTCTGTTAATGTACTAATCTTTCGTTTAGGTGATAGTTTTGCATCAAATAAGATATCTTGCAGTGTGCCATTGCCAAGTCCTGGAAGATGTTGTTCGGTTGCTAAGGCTGATTTAACTGATCCTTTAGGGTCTAACAGATGTGTAGATGTTAAAAAGTAATCATACGTGAATTTTTCATCACAAGGATGAATGCTATCAATAGCTATCTTGTAATAAGGATATTGATCATATAAATCTTCAGGTTTTCCTAAAAGGATAAATGCATAAAGCTTAATTTTGAATTCAAGCGCATAGTCATTTTCAAAGATCAGGACTAACTGATTTTTTTGACTGACTAAATTTCTAGGTTTATATTCGTAACTAACATCTTCAGCACACGCTAATTCATAACCAGAACTTAAATGGATTCTGACGTAGTGTGCACTACTCGTGACATCAGTCACAACGTTTCCTAAGAGAACGTCTTCATATTGAGTTTCACTCATACTCATCCAACAGAACTTATGAGGTGATTTTAAGATAGAGACATCCATGATGCTTTTGCCTTTGAGTTCTTTTTTTAACTGAGATGCGATGATCTTACTTTCAGCAATTTCAATCATGCGATTGACCCCCTTTGATACGTTTAACCTTTTCTAAGTATTTCATACATGGTTTGAGATGTTCTTTCACATGGATACATGCTATGGCATGGCCACATGCTCGGTAAAGATACTTAATCATGAGATTGTTTTCTTCTCTTGCATAGCGGTGCATCAAAAAAGCAATCTTTCTAGATTCACTGACACTGATCTTTTGATTGATATAATCATCACAAGCACCTAAACCAGAAATCATCTTCTCTGTTAAGTCACTTTGATAGATGTATACAGCATTTTTTGCATATGTAATGATTTCATGATGAGACATCAACGCTATCATATGAGAATCACACCTTTGACAAACCATCTTAATAATAGTATACATGAAAGAAGACGTCATGATAGAAAAACATCAGTTTTTAACAAAAAAACGATCAAAAGATCGTCATTTTTGCTTAATTATAGATTATTTCTGATAAACAGGTTTATATGGATCCTCTTGAGATGATGTTATCCAATCTACTATAAGATCTAGGTTTTCCTTAATGGGATACGTTAACATCACATATTCTTGCAGTGATTTAATATCTAATACGATTGTATCAAAGTCATCAAGAGAAATTCCTGATTCAAGTCCATATCTATGTAATGAGATGATGTCTTCTAACTCAGCATCACTATGAAATCTCGCATCGATATGAAATACGAGATCGCCTTTATTCTCATCAAAACTACATAATAATTCTTCATCGATGAGCGTGTCATTT
>DAOTHC010000178.1:0-2693 GCA_035447465.1 Acholeplasmataceae bacterium | reverse complement strand
CATTCATTAAAGAACAAGCATTTGATATCATTGGATGTCAAGAAGCATCACCAGATATGGTAAAAGACTTAATGTCAGGTTTATCAGATTTGTATCAAGTCATTTTTGTTCCTCGTGATGAGAGAGGAGAAGGTGTACCTGTTTTCTACAAGAAAGAACAAAACATATTAGAAACAAAAACATATTGGCTTTCAGATGAAGAAGACAAAGTCTCCATGGTTGATGGAAGTCATTTTCCACGTATTGTGACTTTTGTTCGCTTTCATGATCTGTTATTTTTTAACACACATTTAGATTATGCATCAGATGATGTGTGTCTCAAACAAGCAAAACATTTAGTAAGAATCATTCATAAGATTAGAAAAGATGAAGATGTCATCATCACTGGAGATTTTAATGCACACCCAAAATCAAAGACAATTTCTTATATGCTTCAACACTTTAAATCTAATCATCATGATGGACTTGCCACATTTCATGGGTTTATAGATCAAAAAGAAGGAGAGCCCATCGATTACATCTTTTATGTAACACATAAGAAAACATCAGATATCATACTTCATGATCATCCTAAATGTGTAAGTGATCACTATCCCATCTCGATGATAGTTGAAAAATAAAAAGCACAAGCTGACGCTTATGCTTTGTTTTTTAAATGGTACCCCCTCACGGGCTCGAACCGTGGACCCACTGATTAAGAGTCAGTTGCTCTGCCAACTGAGCTAAGGAGGCACATTAAACCGTGCATTGATTATTATAACATAGGATTTTCAAATTGCAAGGTTTTATAAATGAAAAAAATGATTTTCATTGTTCTAATTAGGGTATCTTATCATAAGATAAAAAGTTTTGTTCGAGGATGTTGAAGATTATGGATCAAAACAATAAAAAAGATGCATAGGATGCATCTTAATGTCCACATAATCACTACGTTAAAGATTGATCTTCACATAAGTTGTTTAATCATTTGTGAATCAGCAAAAAACGGGAACAAATCATTCAAGATATCACTATTATCTTCCATATTTTCAGAAAATCCAAAATCATGGAGGATTTGTAGATAATGATTATATAAGAATACTCGATCTTGATTGAGTTCATTTAGTGTAACTGCATTAAATGACAAACCATAATCAGAAAGGTTAATCAAATTTTCAGTCAATTGATCTTCACTTACATAGATATATGCCATGGCATCTGTATTTTCATCGACAAAGGCTTCAATTTTAAAATCTGTTAGAAGACGTACGCCTTCATTATAGATTTCATCATAATCATATGCATTAACGATGATTTCATCCCATCCAGTGATATCTAGCAAGTTCCATTTCAAGGATATACCCTGAGATATCCTAAACATTTCCTGTGAAAAGGATAATGAGGGATGATATCTGCCATATGAGATATGATTCTGGATGAGTTGATGTTCTTGATTCATAAAAATAGAGTAGGACTTATTGTTTGAAATGTCAGTATAATTAAATCCTAATCCCTCTTCTGAATTTGTAAATAAGAACAAGCTTCCATCATTTTTCTTATAGTTTTGATAATATACTTCAGAACGATCATGCATGTTAATCATGATGTTCAGCATATCTCCTGATTCAATAAACTCGTTATAATATTTTTTCTCAATCAACGGGCCACCATATTTTTCATTTGTTTCACGAACTTGCTGTAAATGTATCTTACCATCGATTTCATGAATATAGATGATTTCTGAGGTTACAAAGGAATGATCTACTGAAAACTCAGTCCATGAAGCATATTCATAAGCTTCAATAAGTAGTTGATTCTCTTCTATGATAACTTTGAACTTAACATTGAATTCATCTTGATTAACTAAATAAAAGGTGTCTTCTTCAAAATCATTTATACTCATCATATAAACAGTATAATTTGATAAGATTGTAGCTGTTGTCATAATGAAATCAGCATTAACCACATCTGTATCAGCATAATAATCATACTCGGGTGGAAGTTCATCTCTTGTATAGCGAACCGAATATGGAGAAATTGTCGTTGATAAAGGCATGACAGTACTCTTGATTGTGTCTATGTTATCCGATTGACCAATTATCTCTAAAAGTCTTGTTTTATAGTATGTTAGTGTTTGTTGAATTTCAATAGATGATTGTTTAGTGATATTTTTTAAAACATCAACTTTACTTCCACAACTCGACATCATGAAAAACAATAAGACTGATGTCATGAATAAAAAGAATTTTCTCATATTTCCTCCGTAGCATCCCCAACCTGAGGTATTTGTTGATAATTTCTTTTATTATAACGCTTTATTCAAAATTTATCTGCAAATATTTTATTTTCTTGACCTTTTCACTATATCATCAATAATACTAAACGTTTCATGGATATATTCTCTGTTTCCCAATGGAAAAAGGATAGCTGATTTCCCATATTTAATCTTTGGAAGCTTTTTGAGCTTATGATTTTCTACATATTCAAAATCAGTTGAATAGAGTGAAAAATGTGATTTACCGCCACCCATCATGATAAAGAGTTTTTTATCAAGTTTGAGTGTTGGGCGTTGATAAAAGAAGACTAAAGGATAATTTGGGTATTTATCTTTCATGTATGTGATGACTTTTTGATGCCACCAAAGCAATGATTCATCTAACGATTCTAGATATTGATCAATGCTTGTTAATTTCATGTGATAGTTCTCCTTTACG
>DAOTHC010000177.1:0-2703 GCA_035447465.1 Acholeplasmataceae bacterium | reverse complement strand
AGTCTGCATGCATGCCATATATTCATTTAGAGTTTTCTTCAAATAAATTGATTTGTTCATCTAATATATCATAGATGTCAAGTTCATAGTCTGTGATAATATCTAAGATCTGATAAAGCAAATAGTCAACACCACGCTGACGAAGATCTTTATGATCAGCAAAAAGTGATTCAAGCGGTTCAAGGAATTGAGGTTTCTTTTCATGAAACGTAATCAATGTATCTTTAAACATGACTAAACTCATATATTCTTCAACAACTTCACCCTGATATAAATACTCCAGGTTAAGTACGGCAAATATATATTGATTTTTGATTTCAAATTTTGTGCGTTGATTAACGTTGAAAACATCCTCTAAAACCAGGGGATCAATCGGGTATGTTTCACGCAGTTGATCGATGGTTTTAACATCAGCTAAACCAACAACTTGGATGTAGTGTTTCCGATTTGTTTTCTTATCAAATACATGTGTAACATCTAAATGATTTTCATCATATTCATAATGTGTAATACTTGTTTCAACATGTTTGTGTTCACCTGTGTAAATCATAGATTTAGGTTTGATGTATTGCGATAAATTCATAACATTTACCTCTTATAGAATAATATACGTGATGCCTTCGTTTGCTTTTTTATAATCCGAATCCGTTTGTAAAAAGTTTTGATAGGTTTTGATAACTTGATCAAAACCTAAGAGATATCCAAATGCTTCTCCAGGTATATAAGCTTTAATCTTCTTTTTGTTTACGAGTTGTTCAAGATATTGATGTAATGCTTCTTTGATTTTCCCACCAACACCATGAGAACCATAACCATGTATCAATTTGATCGCTTTGTCTTTTTCATACCTAATGATAACATTGACACGATTTAAAGCGAGTTCAACGGTTGGCATACTTTCTTTGATATTGTACGTCTTCATTTGAGTTTAGCAGAATTATTATTAACAACAACGTGAGGAACACTTGATACCAGTTTCGAGAATCGCGTAAATCCTAACTCTGCATAGTTAAATGTTGGGTGCTTCTTCTCGAGTTCTTGTTTAATTTTCGTAAGCATCATTTCTTTACTCTTGTTTCTTTTTATTATTTCAACAATCTCATCCATAATATCAGCTTTTTGCAGTGTTGTTGTCAACGAGACATAAGTTGTCGTTTTTTCTTGACTTGTGATTACACCTTCGATATTTCCAACAAGATTGGATAATGAGCGATGTCCATACTTTCTAGGGTCAAAATCAGAAAACCTGTTGACTAAAATATCGCCTAAACGAGATAATTGAATACGATTATCAATACCGTTTTCAATGATGAGCCCCTTAATTGTACTTTCAATTTCAGCCTTATCAGCTTCAACAAGTTTAGGTGCCATTTCCTCTTCATCTTCTTCTTCATCTAAATACTCAAAGTATTTAAACTCATTGCATACTGAACGAAAAGCTTGAGTGGTCGTTTTAATACTGCCAACACCAATAACGTGCATGCCACCTTCTCTTAATTTCACCGCAAGTGGTGTGAAATCTGAATCTGATGTGACAAGGAAAAATGCGTTGATCTTTTCTTGATACATCATTTCTTGAGCATCAAGAGCGAGTGCCATATCGGCTGCGTTTTTTCCTGTAGCGACATTATATTGATGAACTGGTTTAATCGCATGATCTTGTGCAGTCCGGTGCCAGTCTTTTGATAAATTGTTTATATCACCATAGAATCGAGCGATGACAATCTTGCCATATTTTGCAATTTCATTCATCACTGACTTGATGTATTTAGGTGATACGTTTTCGCTATCGATCAGTAATGCTATTTTATATTCTGTTTTTTCCATAACTTCTCCTTAAATCGTAATCTTATGTCTATTATACCTCAAAAAGAGGTGAAAAACGAACGTTGCTAAGAACGTTCGTGTTATGGTCGATGCTTTTGATAGATTTTATTGTGGTTATTGAGATTGATATCTTCTTTGTGGCCAATACGGTTCATCAACTTAAGATTTTTTAATCCTTCATATACCTTTCTAACATCCATAGGTTTAAGAGGTTGTTCCGTTTTTTTGATATGACGCATTTTGTGCATGAGTGATAGTGGATAAAGTACGGGAACACCATGTGTCTCAACTTTGATTTTTACTCTTCCTGTACAAACAATATACGTATAGATTGGTGCTTTTTTAAGCATAACACTTTTAAGTGATTGCGTTTTGGAAGCGATAGATTTAATCGGATTAGGAATGCTATACGTGTTTTGGTCTAACCATAATTTTTTAGACCACGTTTTATCTGATTCATGACCTGTGATAACCCCATGATCTTCGAGTGTTTCAATGATGTGTACACCATATGAGTTTACAATTAGATGGGAAATTTCTAATGATTTTGTCCCATCGTAAAACGTTAAATTATGAATCACAAATGTATCTTTTTTAGGTTTATTTTTCCCCATGATTGTTCTAAGAACAAACTCCCCAAACATACCTTTTCCAACAGGTGACTTAATCAAAATGACGATAAGTAACATTAGGGCAATCCCGTAGACATATTCCATGAAATGCACCTCATTTATTATTAATATAGCATAATTCAATTAATTTGTACATTTCAGAGGCTGTTGTTTTAATAATAACATAGGTCTATGGTGATGGTCAGATGTAGCATATCAATCGGGATCGAGTGCATGAGAAGAAACAAAAAATGCCCGAATCGTG
>DAOTHC010000176.1:0-2719 GCA_035447465.1 Acholeplasmataceae bacterium | reverse complement strand
ATAAGAGCGATTCAATCGCTCTTTTTTGTTGGGAAACATTCTTCTTTTGAACATGATTTAGCATAGGAACATCGTGCGCAAATACCTTCATCTTTTTTCTTAAATTGATGATATAAAATAAAGGCTATAATACCTGCAACAACTCCTAAAATAATGCCATCTGCAAGTGTCATAAGATCACCTCAATCAGTCTACCTACCTGAAAGACAAGCACTGCTAAAACCCATGCAAGACCTGTTTGAAATAAAACAGCTTTCCACATGCGTTTGGTTGTTCCTAGTTCTTGACGCATCGCACCTATCGCACCAAAACAGGGTGCAGAAAATAAATTAAATACCATGAACGCATAAGCTGAAGATGCCGTAAAGAAGCCAAATATACCACTTGTAAAAATGAGTCTTGCTTCTGAAACATCCGATGTGTATCCAGCGATAATAGCCATCGATCCAACGACTTGTTCCTTAGCGACTAAACCTTGAATAGCTGAGATACTTGCAGCCCATGACATCTCACCTAACATCGGATAAAAGATCCATGAAATCAGTTTACCAAACCATGCCAGCATCGAATCATCTACAGCAATTCCATAGGTCATTCTAAAGTCAAATGAGAGTAAAAACCAAATGATAATCGAAGCTACTAAAATGACTGAACCTGCACGAACAATAAATGCCCAAGCTTTTGAAAAAACATCATATATAATATAGCGTAAACTAGGGAGTTTATACTCAGGTAACTCCAGAATAAAGCTTGATGTCTTACCTTTAAATAAAACATTTTTCATCACATACGCTGATACTAAAATAATGAAGATGGCTAAAAAGTAAAGCGATGCAGAAACAAAACCAGATCGATCACCAAAGAAATATCCAGCAAAAAGCGTTATGATTGGAAGCTTAGCACTACATGGTATAAATGGTGTTAACATAATCGTCATTTTCTTTTCTGTTTCATCATTAATCGTTCGAGCTGACATGATGGCTGGAACGCTACATCCTGATCCAATAATAAATGGAATTAACGATTTTCCTGATAAACCAACCTTTTGAAAAACACGATCTAAGAAAAATGAAATTCTAGCCATATAGCCTGTCGTTTCAAGAATTGAAATGAGTAAAAACAGAATAATCAATTGAGGTAAAAAGTTAAGGATTGCTCCAACACCTGCAATCATACCATCAACAACAAGTGAAGTTGACCAAGGTGATGCATTGACATTAGTTAAAAAGGTTGTCATCCATTCAGAGACAAACTCAACACCCGTTCCTACCATCTCAACTGTCCAACTACCAATAGGTCCTGCAGCTAAGTAGTAAATGCCAAACATAATCACCATAAAAATCGGTATAGCCAAATAGCGATTTAAAAAGATTTGATCAAGACGATCTGTTGTTGTCATCATATCTCTTTTTGCTTCAACAGCTTCATCCCTAATCATTTCAATATAACGATATCTTTCATCAGCAACTATCTGTTCTAAGTCTCTGAAATACTTCTTTTCAAGTTCATCAATAATAAAATCAGTTTCTTCTGTAGCGTGTGAGATAAAAAGAGGATCTCGTTCAATCATCTTGACAGCTAAGAAGCGTGAATGTTTTGTGTCAACTCTTTCTTCTAACTGTGAAATGACATTTTCTAAATCATGATCATAAATATGTTGATAGAGATTCCTGCGATAATCACCTTGCTTAATCGTTTGAATTAAATTAAACACATTGGTTTTCTTTAAAGCTGAAATCGGTAAAATGGTTGTATCTAACCGTTTTTCTAACGTACCTAAATCGAATTTAATACCTCGTTTATCTGCGATATCCATCATATTTAATGCGATAATGACAGGGATCTTTAATTCTAAAAGTTGTGTAGTTAAATATAAACTTCTTTCAATGCTTGTAGCATCAATAATATTCAATATGAGATCAACTTGTTCTTCAAATAAAAAGTTACGTGAAATGTTTTCTTCTAATGTATAAGGTGAAAGCGAATAGATACCTGGCAAATCAATGATTTCAAAGTCCGTATTTCTGATAAAACCTACTTTGCGTTCAACGGTAACCCCTGGCCAGTTACCGACTTTTTGATTCGTTCCAGTTAATAAGTTGAAAAGTGTTGTTTTACCAGAGTTTTGATTTCCTACGAGTGCGATTCTCATGAGATCACCTCGACTTCAATCAAATCAAGATCTGCTTTTCTTAAACAGAGTTCATATCCTCTAAGTTCAATATCGATAGGATCACCTAGGGGTGCAATCTTTTTCAATTTAACTTGAACACCTTCTGTGATGCCCATGTCTAAAAGACGTCTTCGTAACGCCTTATCGATCGTATGAATGCTAATCACCTTAGCACGACATCCTTTTTTTAACTTAGATAGTGCGAGATGATCGCCTTTTTTTAATTTGGTACTTATTTTCATCTACAAAACTCCTTAAATCGTGTTTTTCACCTTCATTATAGGGATTTTTACCACATAGTCAAATAAAGTTATAAGACTTTCTAAATAAGCCTTTAAATAAGAAAAAAGTAGGTTATTAAGCCTACTTAGTGTTTTACAATTCCTTTGAAAGATTTTTATCATCATACATTAAACGATCTAGTTTTTCAAAAAACTGCTTAAAATTTTTATGATAGACTGCATCATAGATACCATACCCCATGGAAAGCCTAATCTTCTTTCCTTCCCATGCGACATTAAAGAGTTGCATCTGTTCATTGATGCG
>DAOTHC010000175.1:0-2719 GCA_035447465.1 Acholeplasmataceae bacterium | reverse complement strand
AGAAGAACTCATGTCCATTCAGTCAGCTGATTACATTCATTTAGATATTATGGATGGGCACTTTGTACCTAACATTTCATTTGGTCCTGCGATATCAAAATCAATTGAAGAACAAACACATTTGCCCCTTGATGTCCATCTAATGGTGACAGATCCACTCCAGTGGGTTCCTAAGTTTTCGTTTCCGCAAGTTAAATTTATCACTGTTCATATTGAAGCCAACCACATTCAAGAAACTGTTTTAGCGATAAAAAAAGAGCATATTGGTGTCGGTATAGCACTTAAGCCAAAGACTCCTGTACGCTCCATTATGTCTTATTTAAATGATGTATCACTCGTTTTAGTGATGACGGTTGAACCTGGATTTGGTGGTCAATCATTCATGGTTGATATGATGGATAAAGTGAGAGAACTCGTTAAAATTAGAAAAGAACAAGGCTTGAATTTTGTGATTGAAATTGATGGTGGTGTCAATGAAGAAACCGTCAAGATTGCTAAAGAAGCTGGTGTTGATATCGTTGTTGCTGGGTCCTATTTATTTAATATGGAAGATCGTCAAAAGGGAATGGATTCTTTAAGATGAGAACAATCATTGTTACACATCCAACACCTAAGGATATCAAGAAAATTTTAGACCTTAAAGATAGCGATGTCATCATTGCTGTCGATCAAGCTGTTCTTGCTTTATATAAACAACGGATTAAAATAGATCTTGCTGTTGGAGATTTTGATTCTCTGCAGAATCATGGCATGCTCAACAATCTTCACGTCGTTAAACTCAATCCAGTTAAAGATGTAACAGATACCTATCAAGCACTTATTGAAGCATCTAAGATGCATCCAGATGAGATGATATTAGTCGGTGGTATCGGTGGTGAACGCATTGAACATTTTATGATTCATACCATGTTTTTTGATGAGTTTAAGAACTTGGTGATCATGGATGATCACTCCGTTATTAACATGTTAGAAGAAGGCGTTTACGAAGTAAACACAAAAGATTATGTGACTTACATCGCCTATCCTAAAGCACGTATTTCCTTATTGGGATTTAAATACCCATTATCAGATTATTCGCTATTAACCTACGACTCCTTATGTATATCAAATGAAGTCGTTGAGGATCTCGGACATATACATATTCATGAAGGTCGTGTCCTTCAAATTATCTCAAAACGATAGATAGATAAAAAAATAAAAGGCAGCTGCCTTTTTATTTTTAAACGCGTTCTAAATTGTTCTTTTTAAGTGCGCGAGCGGAAACCTTAACCTTGATAATTTTTCCATCTTCGTCCTTAATGCGTATCGTTTGAAGATTGCTCTTCCAAACACGACGTGTCGCGTTTAATGCGTGACTGCGCTTGTTACCAAAGACAGTCTTTTTACCTGTTACGTAGCATTCAGCCATATTCTCACTCCTAACTGCACAACCTAATTTAACATAAAAAAATGAAAAAAGCAACAAGCAAACGCATAAAGAACAACAAAATGTGTAAAATTGCTTTTAAGCCCTTTATCGGCACAAACAATTGAACTATTTCGTAGAAATATGATATAATACAGTTGGCGAATTATGGTTTAAAAAATGCTTGTAATTTCAAATCATAAATGCTATACTGTAACAGTACAATTTTGAAGTACACTTGAAACTAACATTTAATAATTTATTATTATATATCAAAAAATTTTCTATCATATAGAGGGAGGTTCAATATGGCGAATCAAACTGTCAGTGGAACTCTATTTAAGAAAATGGTAACAAACGGCGCAGTAAATTTAAAGAATAATCACAAAGAAATTGACCATCTCAACGTCTTCCCAGTACCCGATGGGGACACAGGAACCAACATGCAAATGACGATGATGGCCGGCATTAAAGAAGTCAATAGTTTAGATTCTCAATCAATCGTAGATATTTCAAAAATTTTATCACGTGGACTACTTATGGGAGCTAGAGGAAACTCTGGAGTCATTCTCTCCCAATTTTTCCGTGGCGTGTATTCTGAAATTGCTAAGATTGAAAATGGTTCAGCAACCATTCAAGAGTTTATTCAAGCTCTCGTTGGTGGTTACCAAATGGCGTACCGTGCTGTGATGGATCCTGTTGAAGGAACAATCCTCACTGTTGTCAGAGAATCTGCAGAAAAAGTTGCCCGTGAATCCAATAACTTAAGTAGTGTTGAAGATGTTTTAAGAATGTATTTAGAACAAGCAAGAGAAACCTTAACAAAGACCCCAGATTTATTACCTGTCTTAAAAGAAGCAGGTGTTGTTGACTCAGGTGGTGCAGGTTTCATTAAAATTATCGAAGGTTGGATCATGGCGCTAGATGGACAGATGCTTAATGAAGCAGAAGTTGCCCATCAACCACAGATGAGAGAACATTATCATGGTGCAGAAAACCTTGGTGCTGTCGATATCAAATATGGTTATTGTACAGAATTTATCGTGAAGTTACATAAACCAGAAAAGTTTAACGAAAATTATATGAAAGATCCACTATCACAGATGGGTGATTCACTCGTTGTTGTGACTGATGATGATCTATTAAAAGTGCATGTTCATACAAATCAACCAGGTGTTGCCTTAACACTTGCTCAAAAGTATGGTGATATTCAAACCATTAAAGTTGAAAACATGCGTTTACAAAATGAAACAATTTTAGGTGAAACTGTTCATGAGCATAAACATGCAGAACCTGAAGTTAAAAAAGCACCTA
>DAOTHC010000174.1:0-2737 GCA_035447465.1 Acholeplasmataceae bacterium | reverse complement strand
TTTTTAATAAAGACGGTTTCATCTGTAACGCTTTGATCAAAATGAATTTTGTTTTGGTTAGCATATGTACCAACATATGCAATAACAACTAAAACAATGGGGATCAAAATGAAAAATAAGGATAACGCAATTTTAATACGATTTTTATGAACCTGAGTCCAAAATGTTCGTGGTTTTTGAATAGGAACGATTTGTTTTGCCATCGTGATGTAACTCCTTTTATAACATTCTTTCTTTATTATACATGAGAAATGAGATTTGTGCCAAGCCATTTATCATGGTAAGTCAAAAAATGCGACATCACACACTTTTTCATAATCCAAACCATTCAGATTTTAGAGGGTGTTCTTTCAATTTTATTCATTGACTTAAACACCTAAAATACGTTATAATAAACAGGTACAGTATGTATAAAGACAATTTGAGTTTATCAGTTGTTTAATAATAAAAATATGGAGGTGTTAGAATGCTATTCGTAGCACTCAATGCTGTAGAAGGCATCATCTCCGGTTTGCTAATCGTTGTGGCATTTGCAGTAGGATACTTTATTCGTGTTTGGCACCATGAAAAGAGTATGCAAGCAAGTCGCCAAGCGGCTGAAAAAATTGTTGAAGATGGAAAAAAAGAAGCTGAAAAAGCAAAGAGAGAATCTGTTTTAGAAGCTAAACAAGAGATTTTTGCGTTACGTAAAGACTTTGATAATGATATGCGTGAACGCAGACAAGTCGTGCTTAACCTTGAAAACAAGGTTTCACAGCGAGAAGACACTTTAAATCGCCGTGCTGTTCATCTCGATAAACGAGAAGAAACATTAGCACTACGTGAAGACAAGCTCGAAGAAAAGAGACAACAACTCGAACAATTAAATAGCAAAGCGGAAGAAGTCTTAAAACAGCAAGAAGAAAAACTGATGGCAATTTCTGGCTTAACAGTCGAAGAAGCAAGAGATATTATCATGACGCGAGTCAGAGAATCAATCTCAGATGAAATTGCAACATACATCAAAGATGAAGAAGAAAAGGCTAAAAATGAAGTCCAGTCCAGATCCAAACAGCTTTTGGCTTTGGCAATTCAGAAGTATGCAAGTGAAACAACAACCGAAAGAACCGTATCAGTTGTTGATTTGCCCAATGATGATATGAAAGGTAGAATCATTGGTCGTGAAGGACGTAACATTCGCACAATTGAGGCATTAACTGGTGTTGATCTCATCATTGATGATACACCTGAAGCAGTTGTGTTAAGTGGATTTGATCCTGTTCGTAGAGAAATTGCGAAACGTGCATTAAGCACATTAGTATCTGATGGAAGAATTCATCCAGGACGTATTGAAGAAGTCGTAGAAAAGGCGAGAGTCGAAGTCGACATGTTCATTCGTGAAGCTGGAGAAGATGCCGTCTTTAAGACAGGTATTGGTAGAATTCATCCAGATTTAGTTAAATTATTAGGCCGTTTAAGCTTTAGAACAAGCTACGGGCAAAACGTATTAAAACATTCGATTGAAGCAGCATTCCTTGCAGGAAAATTAGCTGCTGAAATTGGTGAAGATGAAATTCTTGCTCGCCGCGCAGGACTTCTTCACGATATTGGTAAAGCTGTCGACCACGAAATTGAAGGTGGACATGTTGAGATTGGTGTTAACATTGTTAATCGCTACAAAGAACCTAAAGAGGTTGTTGATGCTATTGCGTCACACCATGGTGATAAAGAACCTGAATCCGTTATTGCTGTATTAGTTGCTGCAGCAGATGCACTCTCAGCAGCAAGACCTGGAGCACGTTCTGAATCAATGGAAAACTATGTGAAGCGTTTGGAACAATTAGAAGCCATTTCGAACGAAGTTCAAGGTGTTGAAAAATCGTATGCGATTCAGGCTGGCCGTGAGGTTAGAGTTATTGTAAAACCTGAACAAATCGATGATTTATCAACCTTTAAGGTTGCACGTGAAATCAAGGAACAGATTGAAGAAAAGATGACCTATCCAGGAACCATCAAAGTTACAGTCATCCGTGAAACAAGAGCAACAGACATTGCAAAATAAAGAGGCTCTGGCCTCTTTTTGTTAGAAAGAAGTGAAAAGATGAAAGTTTTATTTATTGGCGATATTTACGGTAAACCCGGTTTAGACATTTTAGCTGAAAAAATGCCTGAACTCAAAGAAACCTATAAGCCACATATCATTATTGCAAATGCAGAAAATGCTCATCATGGTAGAGGTATCAACTTAAAGATTTATAAAGAACTGATGAGTCTAGGTGTCCACATGATCACCATGGGAAACTGGGTGTGGGGTCATAAAGAACTTTTTGAATTTATTGATGATGCGAATATCGTTAGACCATTTAACTTTAGAGAAGCACCAGGTAGAGGTTATATCACACTGAACTTTAATGGTCAAAAGTTACTTATCATCAATGCGTTAGGTCGTACATTCATGAATCCGCAAGTGGGATGCCCCTTTGTGGGAATTGATCAAATATTAAAAGATAATCCATCCGATTATCAAATCGTTGATATCCATGCAGAAGCTACTTCAGAGAAGGTTGCGTTAGGTCATTATTTAGATGGCAGAGTATCTGCTGTTGTTGGCACGCACACACACATTCCTACTGCAGATGAAAGAATGTTACCTGGTGGTACACTTTATATCACTGACGTGGGTATGACAGGACCTAAAGAAGGTGTCATTGGAGTATCAAAAGAAATTGTATTAAATCGTTTTTTAAATGGTTTTTCA
>DAOTHC010000173.1:0-2739 GCA_035447465.1 Acholeplasmataceae bacterium | reverse complement strand
TTAGATGAAATTGCAGAAGGTAAGCAAAAAGGATCCCACCTCATCTCTCGGTTCTATAACAGCTTTATCCCTATGGTTGAAGTTGCAGAAAAGGACATGAAAAAAATTGGACCTAAAGAAACGGGTGAGCTTTGTCCAGTCTGCGGTAAACCTTTAGTCATTCGTAAATCACGCTACGGTGAATTTACGGCATGCTCAGGTTTCCCTTCATGCAAATACATTAAAAAAGATTAACTTTACAAATAGATTAAGTAATGATATGATAATCTTGCATCCTGAAAAATAGGATGTTACTTATCCCCTATAAAGGTGTGCCAAGCACACAAATCCCCTAACGATTCCCCTTCTTCTTGGAGGGGAATCACATTTGATAGCAACTTAATTCAGGTGTGATATAATAAAGGGTGAACGATGAATAAAAGGAAAGGATATCCATGAAAACATTCAAAGGAAAACCAATCACATTGCTGGGAGAAACTAAAAAGATCGGTGATATCGCACCGGACTTCCATGCACTTAATACAAAAAGTGAAGTAAAGAGTTTAAAAGACTACAAGTCAAGATACATTATCTTAAACGTTGTGCCATCACTTGATACAACCGTTTGTGACTTGCAAGCAAGAACAGTTAACAGTGAACTCGCAGAAAGAGAAGATGTTACAGTATTAACCATTAGTAACGACCTACCTTTTGCTCAAGCGCGTTGGTGCGGTAATGCAGGATTACAAAATGTTATCACATTATCAGATCATATCGACTTAGATTTCGCAAACAAGTATGGTACATTAATTAAAGAATTAAGACTACAAGCTCGTTCGGTATTTGTCTTAGATGAAAACAGAAGAATCGTTTATCTCGAGTACGTTGATGAGATGAGCCAACACCTACAGTTTGATGAATTGATCAGTTTTGTTAAAAAATTACCGAAAGAATAACTTTCGGTTTTCTTTTTAATCGTGGTATAATATCACAGGATTAGGAGTGAGATTTTGGGATTATTTCAAAAACTATTTTCTAAAAAGCCTAAAAATGAACGCTATCAATTAGGTCTTCATAAAACCAAAGAAAATTTTGGTAATTTAAAACAAGTTCTTGCTCGTTCATCAGTGATTGATGACGCGCTTTTTGATACGCTTGAAGAACTCTTTATTCAAGCAGATATTGGTGTTGATACTGTGATTTACTTCATTGATGAACTCAGAAAAGAAGTCGATCATAAACATATCTCAGATCCCAATGATTTAGCTGAAATCATTGTTGATAAAATGTTTGAAATCTATTTACAAGGTGAACTCGTTTCAACTGACCTTCGTTATGACGAAGGAGAGATGAATGTGTACTTGTTTGTAGGTGTTAATGGTGTCGGCAAGACCACCACAATCGGTAAATTAGCTAAACAGCTCAAAGATGAAGGTAAAAAGGTGATGTTAGTCGCTGGTGATACCTTTAGAGCTGGAGCCATCGATCAACTGATTGAATGGGGAAGACGTTCCAATACGCCTGTATTTCATAAACCTGCAGGTTCTGATCCCTCCTCTGTGATCTATGATGCATTAGAGGTTGCTAAAAAAGAAAAAGTAGATGTGGTCTTATGCGATACAGCGGGTAGACTTCAAACCAAAGTGAACTTAATGAATGAACTTTCCAAAATGAAACGCGTTATTCAAAAATCTCTACCACATGCACCTCAAGAAACGCTTTTAGTCATTGATGCTACAACCGGTCAAAACGGTATGCGTCAAGCAGAAGTCTTCAATGAAGCAACCGAAGTATCAGGCATTGTATTAACCAAATTAGATGGTACAGCTAAAGGCGGTATTGTCTTAGCGATTAGACATATGTATCATCTACCCATTAAATATATTGGTTTAGGTGAAAAGATTGATGATTTGGTTCAATTTGATATTGAACAATATATTTACGGATTATTTAGAGATTTCTTTTAAGGTGAGTTATGGAATCATTTGAGAAAAAAGCATGGATGAATCAACTCTTTGATTTATACGGCCAACTATTAACTGAAAAACAAAGAAGCTACTTTATGCTCTATTACTTTGAAGATTATTCACTTCAGGAGATTGCTGAAGTTTTTGGAGTGAGCAGAAATGCGGTTTTTGATCATTTGAAGAAGGCTGAAGAACATTTAATCTCTTATGAAGACACCTTGAAATGTCATGATAAAAAAGAAAAACGTGCAGCACTGCTTGATACCATTGAAAATAAGGACAATCAAGAGATCATTGATGCACTAAGAAAGTTGGATGAATAATGGCTGAAAATTCTCTATCCTCACGCTTACAAATGGCGATGCGCCGTTTAACAGGCAGAGGTTACTTAACAGAAAATGATATCGATGAGATGATGCGCGAAGTGCGTCTTTCTTTGCTTGAAGCCGATGTCAACTTCAAAGTTGTCAAATCATTTATCGCCAACATTAAAGAAAAAGCTGTTGGTGAAAAAATTCTTAAAGGACTTAATCCAGGACAACAAGTCGTTAAAATCGTTCATGATGAATTAAAGCGTGTCATGGGTGAAGATGCTGAAGGCATCAGTTATAACCTATCGGGCATGACAACGATTATGACCATGGGTCTTCAAGGTTCTGGTAAAACAACAGCTATTGGTAAATTAGCAGTATATATTAGAAAAAATGAAAAGAAAAATGTGTTATTAATCGCAGCAGACGTGTACCGTCCTGCAGCGATTGAACAACTTCAAACCATTGGTAAACAAATTGGT
>DAOTHC010000172.1:1192-2750 GCA_035447465.1 Acholeplasmataceae bacterium | reverse complement strand
CTTTTTCTTTTAACTGAGCTTCAAAACGTTCTCTTTGATCGATAGGATCATTGAGTTCGCTAAACGCATTCGCGTATTCACTACCCATGATAAAGAGTTCAAAGCGATCTGTGAAACGTGGATCTTGATCATTCTTTTTAGCGAGTGGCGAGATTTCAATCGGATGTCCATAAACAAAGGTTGGTTGTACAATCTTATCTTCACAGAACTCTTCAAAGAAAGCTTCAATGATATGGCCGATGGCATAATGCTTTTCAATTTCAACGTGATGTTTTTTTGCGAGTTCTTTCGCTTCATCAAGTGACATATGTTGCCAGAAGTCAACACCGCTCATTTCTTTAACAGCATCAACCATGTGCCAACGCTTCCAAGGTCTACCCATATTGATGGTTTGTTCCTGGAAGGTTATTTCATAGGAACCTAAAATATCATAAGTTACGGTAGATAGTGCCTCTTCAACGAGATCCATCATATCACCCATATCTGCATATGCGAGATAAGCTTCAATGGTGGTGAATTCAGGATTATGTTTCGCATCCATACCTTCGTTTCTAAATAAACGACCAATCTCATAGACAGCTTCTAAGCCGCCTACGATGAGTCTCTTCAAAGGCAATTCAGTAGCAATTCTTAAATAGAAATCCATATCCAATGCATTATGGTGTGTCACGAAGGGACGTGCAGCAGCACCACCTAAAATACTGTGTAGTACAGGTGTTTCAACTTCGATGAATCCTTTTTGATCAAAGAATCTTTGAATAGAACGGATAATTTTAGGACGCGTGATAGCAACCTTACGTGCCTCTTCGTTAACGATTAAGTCAACATAACGACGACGTCTTGATTCTTCTTTATCCTGGAGACCATGGAACTTATCAGGTAGCGGTCTTAAAGCCTTTGTTAAATGTGTATAAACTTCAGCTTTAATGGTTAATTCATTAGTCTTTGTACGAAACATCGTGCCTTTAATACCAACGATATCACCTAGATCTGCGGTTTTGAATAACTCATATTGTGCTTCACCAACAGCATCCATACGAACGTAAACCTGAATTTGACCATCACGATCTTGGATATGCATAAAACCAGCTTTACCCTGACCACGCTTTAGCATGATACGTCCAGCCACGGATACCTCAATATGCTTTTCTTCAAGTTGATCGTGATCAAATTGATTGTAGTTGTCTAATAGTTGTTTAGTTGTGTGTGTGCGGACATATTTTTGTCCAAAGGGGTCAACCCCATTTTCTTTTAATTCTTGTGCTTTTTGTCTACGCACAAGTTGTTGTTCATTTAAATCATCTGGAAACATTCACTATTCCTCCTAATCCAAGATATTATATCATAACAAAGGCCATAAACAAAGTTATGGCCGTTTTTCTTCTGATAAAAGTTCATACATCAGCTCGTCCTTAAGAGGTGTGAGTGATTTTACTTTTACGTTGATCACTTTTAATCCAAGATACAGGGTTAAAAGATCTCCTTCTTTAACTGCAGTCGATGGTTTAGCAAGCTTACCATTCACTTCAACTTTTTCCTTTTCAGCAGCTTCTTTAGC
>DAOTHC010000172.1:0-1092 GCA_035447465.1 Acholeplasmataceae bacterium | reverse complement strand
AGGTGTCATTAAGTTATAACCACCTGCACGTCCGCGAGGGATGATCGTTACTTTTTGAACGACGTTAGCATCTTTTAATTTAATACCGATAACTGCATGTCCTGCTTCATGATAAGCAACAGTTTTCTTTTCATCTGGTGAATATTTTCTAGATTTTTTAGCAGGTCCCATCATGACGCGGTCAATCGCTTCATCCATATCTGCTTCAGAGATGAGTGTGCGGTTATCGCGAGCAGCGAGAAGTGCAGCTTCATTGAGTAAGTTTTCAATATCAGCACCTGAGAATCCAGGAATACGATTTGAGAATTCACCTAATTTAATCTTTGGATCAATTTTCTTATTTCTTGCGTGTACTTTTAAGATAGCTTCTCTACCGCGTACATCAGGTAAACTGATGGTGATTTGACGGTCGAAACGACCTGGTCTTAATAATGCAGGGTCAAGTACGTCAGGGCGGTTTGTTGCAGCAATGATGATGATACCCATGTTGGATGTAAATCCATCCATTTCAACTAATAATTGGTTTAATGTTTGTTCACGTTCATCGTGACCACCACCTAAACCAGCACCACGTTGACGACCTACAGCATCGATTTCGTCGATGAAGATGATACATGGTGAGTTTTCTTTAGCAACTTTAAATAAGTCTCTAACACGAGAAGCACCAACACCAACGAACATTTCAACGAAATCAGAACCTGATATCGAGAAGAAAGGAACGTTAGCTTCACCGGCTACAGCGCGTGCTAGAAGTGTTTTACCAGTACCTGGAGAACCGACGAGAAGAACACCTTTTGGAATACGAGCACCCATGTCAACGTATTTTTTAGGATTCTTTAAGAAATCGATGAGTTCTTCGAGTTCTTGTTTTTCTTCTTCAACACCAGCAACATCTTTAAATGTGACTGTCTTTTCACGGTTTAATTTAGCGCGATTCTTAGCAAAATCAAATGCTTTAGAGTTTTGATTGTTAGCATTCTTGAAGATAATGAATAGGATAACAAGGACTAAGATCATCGGAACAAGGTTTAATAAAACCGTCCAAATCGTGATACCTGATCGTACACCGATAGCGGTTGTACCACCTTTGGA
>DAOTHC010000171.1:0-2756 GCA_035447465.1 Acholeplasmataceae bacterium | reverse complement strand
ATGGATCCAGTACTCCCCAAAGAACTAGATGGACTATCTGTTAACTACCATGTCGGTGATCAACCTATTTCTGTAACATATCACTATGGACAAGGAGAACCTAAACTCAATGGACTTCCTTTGATGTATCAAAAACATATGACACATTATAAGAGAAACTATCTCACGATTGATCGCCATATGATTGAATCTGTCCATGATCCTATCCATTTAGAAATCTATTATCAATAAAGCGATTAAGTTCGCTTTTTTGTTACCGTAATAAGCACATTTATTCATGATATAATAGTGTAGAGGTTATAACATGGATAATATATATATTAAGTTTTATGAACAACAAACAAGAAAATTACATAAAGATCATTTAGGGGACGTCGATTTAAGTCAATACATCTACTTAGTCTACGAAGATCCTTACTATATTTTGAAACCAGATATTTTAATTGGTCGCCTAGATCATAAAAAGACATTTGGTTTTTTAAGACAGGAATTAGAAGATATCTATCTTGAACAAAGAGATATGATGGATGCGATGCATGATGATATCGTTTTGGTTAAAGAAGGTGTTGAACCACGTATTGTTTTAATTGTTAAGCGTGCGTTATCACTTTTAGTAGCAACCGTAAAGAAAACCAAACGCGGTTTGTTCTTTGAAACAGATACTTATATCGATAGACGTCTTGAAGTTGAAGGTGATGAAAACCTTGTGTTTGGTCATGTCGTTATGCTTGAAGTTGAATCGATTGATCAGTTTGCCATCTACACTAAAGTTAAAAAGATTATTGGTCATATCAATGATCCTGATATTAATACATTAAAGATTGTTGCTGCTTATGATTGGCCACAAAAGTTCTCAGATGACGTGATGAAATCTGTTGATGAACTTCATATCGATATCGAAGAAGAAAAGAAAACAAGACTCGATTTATCAAAAGAACTCATTATCACGATTGATGGTAAAGATGCGAAAGACTTAGATGATGCCATCAGTTTAGAATTTAAAGATGATCATTATATTTTAGGTGTTCACATCGCCGATGTTTCACATTATGTGAAAGAGGGTACAGCATTAGATGATGAAGCGTTTAAACGTTCGACCTCATCATATTTAGCTGATCGCGTAATCTCGATGTTACCCCATAAGTTATCGAATGACTGGTGTTCTTTAAATCCACATGAAACAAAGCTAACATTATCATGTATCATGACACTTGATATGGATGCTAAAGTTGTTGGTTATGATATTCAAAAATCATTTATTGAAAGTAAACGTCGGATGAATTATGATGAAGTGAATCAATTCTTACTTCATGACCAATCATTAGGTGATGAAAAGATTGAAAAGATGCTTATTCTCATGAACGAACTTTCTCAAAAGCTTAAGCAGATCAGAAAAAAACGTGGTGAAATCGAATTTGAGTCATCTGAGTTAGGTTTTATCGTTGATGACAAAGGTCGCGTTTTAGATGTTTATGAAAGAAAAACTGATGAAGCAGAAGAACTGATTGAATCGTTTATGCTCATCGCGAATGAAACGGTTGCTTTCCACATGTTCCATGCGAACTTACCATCGTTATATCGCATTCATGAACAACCTGATCATATCAAATTAAAGATTGCTCTACAGACTGTACAGCGCTTAGGTTTCCCCGTTAACCTCAAACAGTTAGGACAACCTAAACCACTTCAAATCTTAACAGAACATACATCAAACACACCTTATCAATATGTGGTACACATGATTTTACTTCGCGCGATGCAAAAAGCTAAGTACAGCGAAGTTCTTTCACCTCATTATGGACTCGGTGCTAGATTTTACACACATTTCACATCACCGATCAGACGTTACCCTGACCTTATGGTGCACAGACTCATCCATCACTTTGTCTTAGGTGAATCAACAAACTATAAAAAAGATGTCTATCATTTCGAAGAAATCATGGCTGATGTTGCACAACATACCTCCGATCAAGAAAGAAAAGCTATCCAAATGGAAAGAGATGTCTCCAAGCTTAAATCATGTGAGTATATGTCTGATAAAATTGGAAATCGTTACAAAGCCATTATTTCTCAGATGATGCCATCTGGTATGTTTGTTAAGCTTTCTAATGGTATAGAAGGATTTGTTCCACTGCGCGTTTTAGATGATTATTACATGTATGATGAAGCTAATCTCACGTTTGTAGGTAATCGTGGCAAACGTTATCGTTTAGGAGATACCATTAAGGTTGAATGTTTAGATGTCGATCTCGCTCAAAAGAAGATGGATTTTGGCATCGTTGATAAAAAGAAAAACAAGAAGGAAGTCATGTATGAAACTTATCGCTCAAAACAAAAAGGCAAGGCATGATTATTTCATCGAAGAATCGTATGAAGCAGGTCTTAAACTTTTAGGTAGTGAAATTAAATCGATTAGACTGGGCAAAGTCACTGTCAATGATTCATTTGTCACCATTAAAGATGGTGAGGCTTTTGTGCATAACATGCACATCGCAAAATATGACTTTTCAAACAGGTTTAATCACGATGAAACACGACCTAGAAAATTATTATTACATAAAAAAGAAATCTTAAAGTTGTTTAGTAAAACTAGAGAACAAGGATATACGTTAATACCGCTCAAGGTTTATTTAAAAGATGGTTTAGCAAAAGTTGAAATTGGCTTAGCAAAAGGTAAAAAAGACTTTGATAAGCGTGAGACTCTCAAAGAAAAAGACGCAGATATGCGTTTAAAGAAACTGATGAATCGAAGAGGT
>DAOTHC010000170.1:0-2771 GCA_035447465.1 Acholeplasmataceae bacterium | reverse complement strand
ACTGCAGGTGAACTTGCTTTTAAAATACCGATCTGATACATGAGTTCTGCAATACCCAAATACATGAAAATCGATGTTTCTTTGATGATAGTAACAAATTCATTTCCTAATGCTGGGAAGATATTTTTAATGGCTTGAGGTAAAATGATATGACGCATGGCCTGAAACTCATTTAAACCAAGGGAGCGTGCAGCTTCCTTTTGACCTTTATCCACAGCTAAAATACCACCTCTGATAATTTCAGAAATGTAGGCAGAACTGTTAATTAAAAGTGCTACTAAACCAGGAACAAAACTACCCATATCAATTCCACCAATTAAGAGAAGTGGAATATTAAGAAGTTGGTAAAACAAAAGAACTTGTACAAGCATGGGAGTTCCACGAATGATTTCAACATACGCTGTTGCAGGTACGCTCAATATCTTTTTAGATGATAATCTCATGAATGCTGGTACTAAGGCTAAAATGCTTCCTAACATAACCGCTAAAAATGCTAACAACAAGGTCATACCTAAACCTTGGAAAAGAAGACTTATGTTATAAGGATTCTCTAGAAATGAAAAGTTTAAGTAAACGGTCATGCTGAATAATATGAAAGCCATTCTGTGATCTTATTTTCTGAGATGAGTTGATCAATAACAGTGTTGATCACAGCAAGAAGCTCTGTATTTCCTTTCTTAACACCAATGGCATTACCTTCATAGTCTAATGCTTGATCTAAGACGATCTTAACAAAAGGTGCACCTTGGTTAATTCTCACATCAGCAACCGGACCTTCGGTATAAAGGGCATCGATTTGCTTATTGGTTAAATTATTCATGAGTTCATTAATATCTGAAATAGCTTTTAAAGTTGCAAGTGGTGTGAATAGTTGTGCAAATTCAACTTGAATGGTACCTGTTTGAGCACCTACACGTAAACCTGCTGTATTTAGTGATTCAACAGTTGCGTAAGCAGCTACATTGTCTTCATGAATTAAAACAACTTGTTCAACGGATTCTTCTGTATAATATGACTTTGAGAAATCGATGATTTCAGCTCTTGATGGTGTTGGTGTAATACCAGCGATAATAAAATCAACTTTACCACTTCTGACATCTTCAATTAAAAAATCAAAATTCTTATGAATAACACGTAAGTTTTTACCTAAAGCTCTTGCGATTTCTTTAGCAATTTCAATATCAACACCTGATACGGTATTTTTACCATCAGAACCTTCTTCAATAAATTCATAAGGTGCGTAGTCAGCAGAAGTTGCCATGGTAACAAATGAATCATAGGATTCATCTAAAATAAAATCAAATACGTTACTTGAATTCTTACACGAACTCAGTAAAACGATAGAAACAAGTAAAACTAATATTAAGCTAAATTTCTTCATGTTATATCTCTCCTTTAGAATTAAAAAAAAGCCAAAGCTGGCTTTTATAGATACAATATACTCAGAGGGATTTCCTCATCTTGATCCAAGCTTTGCTTTCGAGAGGTATTGTAATATAATGAGAAAATTATGCAAGCAAAACTTTAAATCTCAACTTTAGAAAACGTTCTCATCACTTAAAGAAGTCTTTTGCCCACGTTTTCGGTTGTCTTTTAACGTTATAGATCCCCCAATGTTTTTCAGGTTCATCAGGTTGATCTGATCCCTTCCAGGGTTCATCGAAGGCTTCAAAGATAAACATCGTGATCTTTTGTTTCATACTCCATGGAATGATTTCATCAAGATATTTCTTTTGGAAGGCTTCTGTAGTTTCTTCAGGAATCATCGGTCCATTGGACATGGTTGGCCATCCAAATTCTGTAAAGATCACAGGTTTATTCGGATACATCTTCGTGATATCCTTATAATCTTTTTTGGTTGCTTCCACGGCTTTCTGATAAGGCACTTTAAGCCATACAGGATAGGTATGAACAGAAATGAAGTCAACAGCATCTGCAATCACTTTGCCATGACTTAACCAGTTATAACCACCTTCACAAAATGAAACGGGTTGTTTAATCTTAGTTTTTAAGTAAGTAGCATAAGCAGCAATCGTTTCAGGTTTCATTAAATTATGATGCCATGAAGATGTGTTCTCATTACCGACTGATGCAGCGATGATGATATCTTCATACGTATTGCATAGGGATGCTAAAAGATCAAGTTGTTCATAGTTGAACACTTTATTTTTTTCGATTTCTTCATCAGAATGAAGACCACCCCATGGACAGTTTGGATTACTGATTTCACCACGTGGTTCAACACCAACCATCACCTTGAGTGGGATGTTGTTTTCTTTAATGACTTTTAAAACGGTTTGTGCATGTTGATAAGGATCATACATGCGGATATAGTTGAAGTTTTTAGATAGAAGAAGTAAATCTTCTAAAACTTCAGCTTCGGTAGGGTAAACACGTGTGATGGGACTTTCGTTTTCACGATAACCTGAGTAACAAATAGCTTTTCCATAGGGAAACATGATACATCCTCCTAGAATAATAAGAATATAAATAGAATCGATACAGCGTTATTGATAATATGAACAACAATAGGAATCATGATGTTTCGGTCAGACTTGATATAGATATAACCAAACACAAATCCCATGATAAAGTAAGATGAACCATTGATTAAGGCTTCTGTGATCGATGGTTCACTCACCACGTGGATCAACCCAAAGACGAGTGTTGATACAAGTAATGCAACACCATCTTTTTTGATTAAACCAAAGAGTGCTTTTCTAAAGACGAGTTCTTCAATAACAGGCCCTATGAAGACAGCAGAGATGACC
>DAOTHC010000169.1:1450-2785 GCA_035447465.1 Acholeplasmataceae bacterium | reverse complement strand
TATATCAATGCATTAGCCATCATCACCGACGTTTCAGTATCACGACTCGTCAGTGATGACCGCTATAAACTTGCTAATGATCTTATCATTATTGACCATCATCAAAATGATACAGACATTGAAGATGTCACACTTTTCTATCGCGATCCTACATTTGCATCAGCATCTGAAATGATTGTTGATCTCATTAAAGACATGAATTTAAGAGTGACACCAGAAGCTGCTACGTATCTATATGGTGGCATGGTTACTGATACAGGGCGTTTCCTCTATCTCAATAACGCATCAAAAACATTTGAACTAGCTTCTTATATCACGAAGTTTGAACCATCTTTTCAAGAATTTTATGATTACATCTATACAGAACCTCTACAAAAAAGATTAACAAAAAATCTTTTCGCATCCTTTGACATTACAGAAAATGGTGTTGCGTATCGTAAAAATGATGCAGAACTCATTCAAAAAAGTGGTTTAGAATTTCAAGCAATCTCCCGTGGTATGGTAAACCAGATGGCTGGGATCAAAGAAATCCCTATTTGGGCTAATTTCACAGAAGATATTGAAAATAATTTAATCGTTGGAGAATTTAGAGCACGTGGTATCACCATCGTGGATATTGCTAAGAAATACGGTGGCGGTGGTCACAATCAAGCGTGTGGCGCAAGCCTTAAAGATTGGCAAGAAGTTGATCTTGTCTTAAAAGATTTAGATGAAAGGGCAAAAGAATATGCAAAGAATACTAAATAAAATAAAAGCATATGATACCATCATCATTCACGGACACAAACGTCCAGATGGTGACTGCTATGGTGCACAATTTGGATTAAAAAATATCATCACATCATCATTTCCAGATAAAAAAGTTTACGTGGTTGGTGAAAGAAGTGATTTTGTCGATTTTGTTGGCAAAGTAGATACCATCACAGATGATGTATACCAAGGAGCCTTATCGATTGTTGTCGATACAGCAGTTAAAGATAGAATATCTGATTCACGTTATACACTAGGAAAAGAAATTATTAAAATTGATCATCACATTCCTGTGGATAACTATGGAGATCTCAGATGGGTTGATACAACCTTCCCTTCATGCGCACAAATGATTACCTATTTTTATTACAAGTTTAGAAAAGAATTAAAACTTACTCAAGAAGGCGCGATTGCTTTATACACCGGTATTGTCACAGATACAGGACGCTTCCGTTTTAGAGGGGTTTCTAAGTTGACACACCAATTAGCTGGTCTACTCATTGAAAAAGGTGTAGATGTCGAATATATCGATCAAAATCTTTCTCAAGAATCATTAGAGATGATTGCTATGAAGGGATATGTTTA
>DAOTHC010000169.1:0-1350 GCA_035447465.1 Acholeplasmataceae bacterium | reverse complement strand
AAAGATGCAGAAGCTGTTGTAGCAGCATATAAAGCTGGTTTATAGATATGTCATCGTCTTGTGAAGCCATCATCGTAGAGACACCAAAACTGCCTTTAGATGAGATTGAAAGAAGTTTAACTAAGACATATCGCAAAGATATTTTTAGACCCTTTGTTCAAGCTATTAATGATTATGAACTTGTTGAACCAGGTGATAAGATTGCTATCGGTATTTCAGGTGGTAAAGATAGTCTTTTGATGGCTAAATTATTCCAAGAGCTAAAAAAGCATAATAAAATACCGTTTGAGCTTGTCTTTCTATCGATGGATCCAGGGTTTAGAGATGTTAACCTTGATTTATTAAAAACGAATTGCGAGTATTTAGACATACCGCTTAACATCAGAAATTCTTATGTGTTCAGTGTTGTACAAAAAATCGCATCTGAAAACCCATGTTACATGTGTGCTAGAATGCGAAGAGGCTTTTTATACAATGCAGCTAAAGAACTTGGTTGTAATAAACTCGCTTTAGGGCATCATTTCGATGATGTTATAGAGACGACACTCTTAAATATTTTCTACAATGGTACATTTAAAACGATGGTACCTAAGATTAAAGCAGAAAACTTTGAAGATATTGAACTGATTCGTCCGATGATGTATATTAAAGAAAAAGATATCATCAGATGGACAAAACGAAGTGGTATCCAAGCGATGAATTGTGGATGTACGGTTGTGGCAGAAAAAACGTCATCTAAGCGTCGTGAAATTAAAGAAATGATTGATGGGTTAAGAAAGATTAACCCCAATGTCGATGCCCATATTTTTAACGCAGGGAAAAACGTCAATTTAGAAGCGATTTTAGGTTATCAAAAAGGAACAGAAAAAGTTGATTTTAATGATCTTTATCGCGAAAGACACCCCAAAAAAGAAAACAAATAAGTTTTTCGTGAAAACACGAAAGAAGGGAGAAACATATGTATTTTTATGATCTTGATTTATCATTAATTGATATTTTACTAAAAATTATTGTCCCACTCATCATCGCGTTTATTGTCGGCGCATTTGTAGGATTAGAACGTCAAAATGTTGGGAAAGCAGCAGGTCTTTCCTCACATATTTTGGTTGCTATGGCAAGTGCGGGTATCGCGATTATGCAACGCCTCATGTTTGAGCACCAAATCTATTTGCAATCAACAGGTATTCAAATTGATCCAGAAGGACAACGTGTCATCGCACAGGTTGTTACAGGTATTGGTTTTATTGGCGCAGGTGTTATTCTAAAGGATCAGCAACAAGTCATCAGAGGTATCACAACAGCAGCAACCATCTGGTTTACTGCGATGACAGGTTTGATTTTAGGTAGTGG
>DAOTHC010000168.1:0-2788 GCA_035447465.1 Acholeplasmataceae bacterium | reverse complement strand
TTGTCCTTTTTTATTTTAACTATTGATAAAGTTGTAAATGATATGATAGAGCTTTTTTGGATATCTCATTGGAATATCATGCAAAGCTTTTTCAATCGGTTTAGGAACTATCACATAAGCATTTTTGAACCAACGATATTGCTTAATAAATGTATCCACTATGATGGAATCGTGCAAAAATAAAATCGATTGACCTTCTTGTGAGCCATAACTACGATCAAACATGTCATCAACTCGTTTTAGGTATAAAAAATTAGATAAGTTTTGTCAAGTTATATTTTAATTTGATTTTAATCAGCACTAAAAAACCAGTACTTGCTGGTTTTTTTATTTAGATGTATAATGAGATTGTATTTAGATTAGAAATGTTGTTCCATTTCTACTCATGCCATAAATTATTCTAAGTAATTTATTCGCACATGCAATTAAGGCAGCTTTATGACTAAGTGGGTTAGTTTGCTGTCTTTTTTTGTTGTAAAATTCTCTAATCACTGAAGGTTTCTTTAATCTTAATGATGAACTAACAGCTAAGTATAAGAGTGTTCTTAGTTGCTTATTACCTTTTTTTGTAATATGTAAGTGTTCACCACTCACTTGACCTGACTGATATACTCTTGGATCAATACCGGCATAAGCGACTAACTGTCTTTTATTACTAAATCTTGAGATATCTCCCATTTCTGCGATCAGTCTTGCTGTTAAGTTTTCTCCTACGCCTGGTATCGTAACGAGTTGATTAAATAAGGGGATATCTTTTGCGACAGAAATCATTCGTTCTAAGTGTGTTTCAACCTCAATCATTTGTGCCTTTGTTGCTTCATTATAATGCTTTAATTCACTGACTTCGTAATCATTTAATGACACACCAGATTGTACATTTTGTGCATACGATTTAATGATTTGTGCTTCCTTCATACAGTAGTTAGAATGATGCTTTGTCTTTTTTTCGAGTTGTTTGCATATAGTTTCTACACGCTTTTTAAGCATTTCATCAGGATGGCTGTTTGTTTCAATGATTGCCATGGCGATATCACTATATACATCTTCATACAATTGATCAAATTGTGGGTATACAACATCTAATGTATTTCGATATGCTACTTTTAACATCCGTAACTGTTGCACCATAAAGCCATAATCTCTGTTCATTTGTTGTAATCGTTCATAAATATTGTCTTGTCTGTGATGTGTCCTATAGTCCCTTGAAAAGTAAGCCACTGCGATATTCTTACAATCTCTTTGATCTGTTTTTGTTGATCTGAGTTGACTCTTTCTGATTTTCGCTGCTTCGAGTGGGTTTAAGATGATGTACTTTTCTTCACGTTCATCTAAATATTTTTGTAATCCTTTATGATAGATGCCTGTTGATTCAAATATAAATGTCACATCGCCTTCTTTCTTAAGACTTTCTGCTGTTTCCATCATCTCATCAAAACCTGCTTTTGTATGCTCTATTTGTTTTGCTCTACTAAATGGTTTATCGATACTTATAAACCCTTGAAAATAACTCTTACCTTTAGATACGTCTAAAGCGATACATGGATGATCCATGCCATCATACCTCCTTTTTTTCTTTGATGATACGGTTTTGTTTTCAATATGCTACCATGACTATTTTTGTCTTTGATACGAACTCATTGGCTCAATTAGATATAAACTGTCTTTTGATAGAACATTGAAATGTTGGACATTTTTTTATACGAGTTCTAAGACTCTCAAAAGGCTCCACGTCCTTTGATTTCAAAACTTTCTTCTTTATATGCCTATAAAAAAGAAAAGCTAAGAGTCATCTCTCTTAGCTCGTAGTTTTACTTTAGGAAGGCGTAGACTATTTATAAATACTCAAGGTATACATAGTTTTTACGAACTCGAAGTTCAATTTTAATTAACTACGCCTTCGTCTTTATCATACTACCATTTATTAAAAAATAAAAGACTAAGAGATAACTCCTAATCTTAATATACAAAAAGGTTCGATACGTGATCAAACCTTGCGTATTTAATGGCAGGGGTAACAGGACTCGAACCCGTACCGACGGTTTTGGAGACCGCTGTGCTACCATTGACACCATACCCCTCTATGCGCATAAACAAGTATAGCATATTAAAAAGATGAAATGCAATCTAAATTAAAAAAATAACATAAAAAAAGATAAATAAAAATCCCCTTGAATACAAGGGGATACGTTTATTTCTTTTTCTTTCCATCCTCATCATACTCGATGTCTTGGAAAATAGCTTCCTGGACTTTACCAGGTTCTCTTGCTTCTTGTTGCTTATCCATACGTTTTGCTTTAATCTTTTCTACAACATGTTTATGGAAGAAAATGATATACGTTAAAGCAATCACAATCAATCCATAAATGGACATCGTTTTGACGATTACACCATTGAACTCTTTAAGTGAACCTTGAGTTACATTTAAACCTAATGCTTCAATTTCTTCAAGTGACAAATCATCACCAAATGTTTGTGTTAATCTAAATGAACTTTCATTTAACACCATATCGGTTGCTTTATTATAAGCTGCTTCTGATGCTTCATGATCAGATGCGATGAGTAGCATCGTTTCATCAAATGCATATTGTCCGTCTTCACCACGTTCACCCGTTGAATATTGAACAGAGATGGTATCGATGGTCGCATAACTTACGGTGTCATCTTCACTTGGAATTTCAAGATAATCAGGTGCATACACTAAGAAAAGTGTTGGAGCATGAGAATATGGGAATTCCTTTGTTGAATCATAGATCACAGATGGATTATCAATCAGTTCATCATTAAGCTT
>DAOTHC010000167.1:0-2791 GCA_035447465.1 Acholeplasmataceae bacterium | reverse complement strand
AAGCTATACATATATGATACAAATCCACAGTGCTTGATTTAATTATAACAATAGAGAGAAAGGAAGCTATACTCTAACTATTATTACAGCATTGAGTATACAAGAAACTTATGATTGAAAAAATTGCTATATTAGCAGATTCTGGTTCTGACATCTCAGTAGCCAAAAAAGATGCACCCTTATTTGTTTTACCGTTACGTATTATTATTGATGGCAAAGAATACGTTGACAAGAAAGATATTTCACTAAATGAAGTTTTATCACAACTTGATGAAGCAAAAATCTCTACCTCTTTACCTAGTCCAAAAGATATCCTGGGAACATTAGATCACATTAAGGCTCAAGGATTTACTCATGTCATCTGTATCCCCATTTCTAAAGGTTTAAGTGGTACCATGAACATCATTAGCCAAATCACATCCGATTATGAAGGCTTAACGATTGAAATGATTGACACGAAAAACATCAGTATGGCAAGTGGCTTTTCATCTTTAGAAGCTCTTGACATGATTGAAAAAAAGATGTCATTTAATGACATCATCAAAACTATTAATGAATGTTTAACACTTAAAAAAGTATTCTTCACTGTTGAATCACTTCACTACCTTAAAAAAGGTGGACGCATTGGACTGGTTGCTGCTACAGTAGCTGAATTACTTAAGATTAAACCCGTGATTAGTTGTAATGAAAATGGTATTTATTACACTGTTAAAAAAGAAAGAGGCTATCAAAGAGCTGTTAATCAACTTATTGAACAGGTTGTTGAATTTGTTGGTGGAGCAAAAGCATATGATGTTGCTCTTTTAAACAGTAACTCACAACTTGATTTAACTTCATTCACTCAAAAAATCAAAGAAAAACTTGTACATATCAGAAACTTCACATTATCTACTATTACACCTGCTCTTGCCATTCATACCGGCCCTGAAGCTTTAGGTATTGCAGTATCAATTATTTAATCTATTAAATGAAAAGCGTATCAATCCCTGATACGCTTTTTTGTTTGAATGATTAATTGATATAATCTGAAAAATCTTCATCAACCCACTGAAATAAATCAGTTAACGTTACATTACTGATTGTCACATGACCACCAAGTTGATGATCAACCACCCATGAATTATCTTGATGATTGTTAATGAATTCCAAACTAATGAGATTGTCATAACATGTCAGACCGAACGATTTAAGTGTCACATCATCATCTGTGATGGTTTCCTTATCATAGACTTTATGCAAAGTTAAATCGACAAACGAATCATAGATGTCAAATCTGATCCATTCATCTTCATCTTCATCTATCTGAAAATCAATCAATTCATCATTTTCATTATAGAATGGATACTCGATTTGTCCTTCATAAACTGAGAATCTGTCCCAACCTTCATAATTTGCAAGATTATAGTAAATTTCTATGTGATCACTGGATAGTGTGTTGTGATATGAGAAAGCAGTTGTTATTTCGCCAATCTGATGTCTAACAATATACTGATATACTTCACCACCATGAATCTCCCATGACACCAAAATACCTTTAACATAATCTATATACTCAATATACTCACTCTTTGGCTGTAAAGTATCAATGTAGTAGTTTTTATTATATATATATCTCTCAAAAGTTTGTAAATCATAATACATCATCTGCTCAATTAACTGACTACCTTTAATCATCGAAAATGATTTAATATTGTCATCTTCATTAAACTCATAGTAATAATTTCTTGTTATACCATCAATGAGTTTGGCCTCAGAGAATAATGATAAGTACAATGTTTTATCACTGCTGTTTACTTGATCTTGATAGATGATCTTCATGTCTGTAAAATCGCCATTGCTTTGTGTGAATTTAACTCTGATTTCTTCATCAGAGATATAGTTGATCGTAAAGAAACCTGTTAGTTCTTCTTGAGATTTCAGAGAAAGCGCATCTGATTCATAAGCATTAAATGATTCAATCTCATCAAATGTTGCCAGTCCGTTATCGCTGATGATACTCTCGAGCGCATGTAATAGCTCATAAAAATAAGGAAAAGACCCCTCATAATCCTCATGCACCCATGATGATCTAATTTCAACGCTTGAATACGTAAGGTTATCATTAGCTACAAATGGACTTTGATCGTTATATGTTAATTGTCCTGAAGACAAAAACTCACTATAATACGATTCGATGTCTTGTACTGCATCACCAATTAATTGTACAGATTGATCAAAACCCTTGTTGCTGTTGCAACCAGATAAAGCAAAAAAACTAATAAAAATCAGTGTCATTAAAAGCATTTTCTTCATGAAAATTTCCCCCACTTTCATGCGATAAATCATCGCTTTTGTACTTATATTATACCACTTCATTAAAAAAAGATACCATTTTCGAGTGAACACGGATGGTATCTCTTAAATCTTTTATGCTGTAATATCTTTTTTTCTATAGAAAAACCACGCAGATATAAATGATATTCCAATGATTAAAACTGAAATAAGCAAGTACAAAGGTTTAATCGTTTCATCATTGACTATAGTCACAGCATTGATATATTCGTAAGGTGTTATATACTTTAAATACTCAAATTCATCTGTTAATTTACTGATTAAATCGATCACATACATCCCAATCACAATACCCAAAGCGATACTGATGACTTTACGTGATTTTACGATAAAGACACTGATAAAAAATGAAAGACTTGCGAATATCATCTGCAAGATAAATGGTGCATATGAGAAGAGTAACCAAACAGGTACATTCAAATCACCATAGATTGTAAACGCAATAAGCAAGACAAGTCCT
>DAOTHC010000166.1:0-2800 GCA_035447465.1 Acholeplasmataceae bacterium | reverse complement strand
GATGAATCCTAAACTAATATAACATACTTTGTATAGGATTGCAAGCCTATAAGACAGGATCATAGGCTGTGTAATTGGGATAATGATGTAGAGGATGAAAGATGGTTCATAACTCGCTAGAAAGACTAAAATAGCAGATAAGATAGGGATGATAAAACATAGACTGGGATGTTTGACCTTTGATAGTATCAAAGATAGATAGGATATCATGATCAAATCTAAGACGATATGCGCAGTCAATTTTAAGTGAATATGTGTTGGATAAAAGCCGTATAACAGGAGTTGACATAAAAGATAGCACGATAAAAACATGACGGGAAGTAAAAGACAGTACCAACATCCTGCAAAAAACTTATTTCTAAAAACTTTTTTAGTTCCTAGATAAGCCTCTAACATGACATCCGAAGGATGAATCATATCCATCATGATCCATGTGATCATAAAAGGTAACATCATGGATAACAGCGTGATATAGAAAAAAGTATCTTCTTGCGTGCCGTATGACATGGATGTATAACCCATTAAAAACATCATAAATAGTGATAAAAACATGAAAATTAGTTTCTTTTTCAAAGGAAACGTCATCTGGTCAAAGAGTTTGATCATAAGTTAAGCTTCTTGGTTGTCACATCACTAAAGTAGTGGGGTTCATGTGTGGACACAAATAAACTATATCCCTTATGATAAAACGATTTGATGATAGTAGAAACTTTTTGTTTCATCATCTCATCAAGACCTGAAAGAGGTTCGTCAAGGATAACGAGTTCAGGGTTCCCCATAAATGCTACCATCATCGCAAGTTTTTGTTGATTTCCTTTAGACAACTCATAAATCTTTTTATCAAAGGGAATCTCAAGTTCTCGTAAAAGTGATAAATCGACAACGCCACGCTTAATGCGTGCCATATTCTTTAAATAATCTAAGACTTCTACAAAAGGTGGTAAAATGACTTTTTCAGGAACGTAGCCTATCTTTAACTTCTTTTTATCAATGGCTCCTCTATCGGGATCAATAAAACCGATAATCATGTTGATCAACGTCGTTTTACCTGAACCATTGGTACCACTGACTAAAACAAAATCATGCTGTTTAATTTCGATAGAGAATGTGTGATGAAGATAATGTTTTCCTGCTTCTTCAAGTTTAATCAAGTGTGTAGACATTGATCATAGGCCCACTTTCTTTGAGAATCACATAGTCGATGATGTATCTAAAATTATCGATCACTTGCCTTGTGCCATCATGGTATGTAATGATAATGGGGACATCATATAATAAATAGAACGCTGAACCGATTGATATAATGAGCTTTTGGTTGTTACAGGTGAAGTTGAGATCAGCGGTTGTTCCTATGTCAATGTTGTCAATATTTGGACAATCACCTTCATATGAAACCATGATTTCACCTAAACGCGATCTCAGATCACCCTCTTTTTTTAATCCCGATAATGAGGTCCAGTTCAGATAGGGTTCATCTGCTGACTTGTAAAACAAACTCACACGACCTAAACGCATGCTAAACGCTAACTGATCCATTAGTTCAATCGTTATATATGCATCATCAAACATCATATCATGACTCAATTTAGGAATATCAAACGTCATCATAATGCGGTAATACCGATCTTTAAGATACACTTCTTCATGACCAATTTCTAAATCAACGACATTGACATCCAGTCTTTGATTATTCGATTGGTCATAGAGAATAACTCTCATGATTTGGTTTAACTTGGTTAATGGATGATCATGATCTGTGACATAATACATGACAGTTCCTTTGCCATTGTCTCCCATGACAAAACTATATTCAGTATCGACAGTAAGTAAAAGATCTCTTTCTTCAGGTTTCATCTTGGATACCAGAAACCCCATCGCAAAAAGAATCATGATTGTCATCATGATAAATAGATATTTCTTCATATCTTTTTCTTCTCCAAGCGTTGATATTCTGTTGTTACAACAAAGATTTCAAAACCTCCTTGAGCAACACGAATAAAGAATGAATACCTAGCTGCAACCCCATTGGTCACCTTGCCTTCACCATAAACATAAAGATCAACTTGTGTTCCTGGATCAACCAAAAATTTAAGATAATACGTCTCTTTTTCTTCCTCATTAAAAATGTATTCAGAAGATAATTTTAAAGCAGCATCTAAATTATTCTTAAATTTTGGAATCGTTTCAGTACATTTTAACCCAATCGAACCTGTTGAAGACAAGCCAATCTTTTGGCTTCTTTTTCTCTCCAACTTGTATTCATACTCAATTGGGGTATAACCATCGTTATAATAGCTAAAAAGCGTTTCAGATATGAAGCTTGCTTTGGTGTTATCGTTTACGATATAAACACGCCATCCATCAAATTTAAGCTTTTTAACCTTTTTATAATACGTTTTGTATTCCTTATCGGTAAAGTCAGATAAAAGCTTTCCTGAGCTCATTTCAATGCGCTCATACCCTAAATAGTGTGATGCTTGTGCTTCAAATGCTAATAGAAAAGGCATTAACAGACATAACGTGATCAAAACCAGTTTTTTCATGATCATCCCTCCTAACTTATCATAGGAGAGAAAACACATTTTTACTTTTCATAAAAAAAAGGAAGTCGTTTGACTTCCTACTTCATAAAGTTTTCGATATCTTGAACTTCTTTAATGATATCTTTTGATAGGTTGATATTGCCTTGTGATGTGACTAAGATATCATCTTCGATACGAATACCAATACCTTCTTCAGCAATGTATAATCCAGGTTCAACTGTGATCACAGCGCCTTCGGGAATAGGTTTTGCATAGTT
>DAOTHC010000165.1:0-2810 GCA_035447465.1 Acholeplasmataceae bacterium | reverse complement strand
GAGCGGTACACATCAATCTTTAAATCTTCATCTTTTAAATCAATGTCGATTTCATCATCAAGTTCTGGCATGACATCCAGTGATACGAAGGATGTATGTCTTCTAGCATTAGAATCAAAAGGTGAAATACGAACGAGTCGATGAACCCCACGTTCAGCTTTTAAATAGCCGTATGCATAGGATCCTTTGATTAAAAGTGTGACAGATTTTATGCCTGCTTCTTCGCCTGCTTGGTAATCTAGAACTTCAACTTTAAATTTCTTTTTTTGAGCATAGCGAATGTACATACGATAAAGCATGTCTGCCCAGTCTTGTGACTCTGTACCACCAGCACCAGGGTGTAATTCTAGAATGGCATTAGCTTGATCATAAGGTCCATTTAAAATGGTTTCAACTTCGAAATCAGCAACTTCTTCTTGAAGTTCGAATAAGTCGTTCTCTAGAATTTCCCATTCTTCAGTACCTTCTTCACTGATTTCATACCATTCAATCAGTTGATCAAGTTTTTTTGCTAATGTCGCATAGTGATCAAGTTTTTCTCTGATTTCGGTTGCACGTTTTGTTACTTTTTTTGCTTCTTTCGTATCCGACCAAAAATCAGGTTTTTGCATCTCTTTATTTAAATCTTGATAGGTCTCTTCGAGCTTTTGTGGCCCTATCGCTTTTCTTAAATCATGAATGCTTTCTTTGAGTTGTCCAATGCGTTTATTGACTTCATAGGTTTCCACAAAAACACCTCCTTAACGCCAAGGTAGGTTACGTTGGCTATAGTTTTTCTTGACCTTGGGTTTCTTAGGACGCTCAGTGCGTCCTTCGTTGGTTTGTGTATTTTTTACAACTTCTTCACGTTGAACATTATATTGAATTTGTGCACGAATGGCATAACGTGTGACATCACGAGAAATGTTATCTACCATTTCATTAAACATTGATAAACCTTGTTGTTGATAAATAATGAGTGGGTTTTGTTGTCCATAAGACTGAAGGCTGACGCCTTGTCTTAATTCACTCATGGCATCAATATGACGCATCCAGTGGGTGTCGATCACACGAAGCATAACCACTTTCAAAAACTCATTGAAGATTTCAGGTGGGAACATTTCTTTCTTTCGATCAATTTCTTTATCAGCAATCGTTAAAATGAAATTTTCAAGTTCAACTTCATCCATTTTTTCAATAACTTCTTTTGTAAGTGTATTTGGCATAAAGATGTTGCCGTTAAAGGTCGTGATGATGTTATCATCATCAATCTTAAATTGGTTTTTCCCAACAGGATGAATAAATTGATGAAGTGTCTTCTTTAAACTGATCTTCACTGTATCTCTAATTTGATCTTCAATGGATTCAAGGGTTAACACATCACGGCGTTCTTTATAAATGATTTCACGTTGTTTTCTAAGTACATCATCATACTTTAAGACATTTTTACGCGTATCGTAGTTGTTGCCTTCAATGCGTTTTTGTGCAGATGTAACAAATCTTGAGAAAAGTTTAGATGCTAGTGGTTCACCCGTTGTATTTAAACGTTCAAGCATTTCAACACGTTTTTTAAATGATTCGCCACCGAAACGCTGCATGAGTTCATCATCTGCTGAAATATAGAATCGTGAATATCCAGGGTCTCCCTGACGTCCACTACGACCTCTTAACTGATTATCGATACGTCTAGATTCATGACGTTCACTACCGATAACTGCAAGACCACCAAGTTCTACAACACCTTCACCAAGTTTAATATCGGTACCACGACCAGCCATGTTGGTGGCAATCGTAACTGAACCTTTTAAACCTGCTTTTGCAACAATTTCAGCTTCGCGTTCATGGTTTTTAGCGTTTAACACTTCATGATTGATACGTCTAGCTTTAAGCATACGTGATAAGAGTTCTGAAGTTTCTACGGCAATCGTACCAATCAACAGCGGTTGACCTTTTTGATGTCTTTCTTCAACTTCATCACATAAAGCTTTAAATTTTGATTCAGAATTTGCGTAGATGAAATCAGGTTCATCTGTACGAATGACAGGAGCGTTGGTTGGTACTTCAACAACATCCATGTTATAGATATTACGGAATTCTTCTTCCTCCGTTTTAGCAGTACCGGTCATACCTGAAAGCTTCTTATACATTCTAAAGAAGTTTTGATAGGTAATAGTAGCAACCGTAACGGTTTCTTTTTTAATTTGAACACCTTCTTTGGCTTCCAAAGCTTGGTGCAAACCTTCAGAAAATTGACGTCCATGTAAAATACGACCTGTAAACTGGTCAACGATTAAGACTTCACCATCTTGAACAACGTATTCAACATCGCGTTGTAAGATATGTACAGCACGAAGTGCGTTGTTAATATGATGTACGAGTGTTACATGTTTTAAATCATAGAGATTTTCAAGTTGGAATATTTGTTCAGCACGTTTAATACCCGATGGGGTTAATGCGATGGTTTTAGATTCCAAATCGATTTCATAATCTTCATCACGAAGTGATTTTGCAAAACGGTCTGCAGCTTGATAAAGGTTATGGTTATTTTTCTCACCACCTGAGATAATGAGTGGGGTACGCGCTTCATCAATTAAGATCGAGTCAACTTCATCGATAATCGCATAATTTAATCCACGTTGTTGGACCATATCTTTAGCGTATAAAACCATGTGATCTCTTAAGTAGTCAAACCCTAATTCAGAGTTGGTTGAATAAATGATGTCACAATCATAGGCAGCTCTTTTTTGTTCACGAGAGATGTCACGGAGATTAAGACCAACAGTTAAGCCTAAACAGCGGAAGAGATTACCAATATCCCCTTCGGCTTCACG
>DAOTHC010000164.1:0-2811 GCA_035447465.1 Acholeplasmataceae bacterium | reverse complement strand
GCTTTCTAGACTATCTTCAGGATCTTGAACGACGTAACAGTTTGATCCTGTAATGTTACCTTCTCTACCGATTGCATAAAGGTTTCTACCACCGAAAATGGCTTCTTTACGTCTAAATATCTTTTCTAATGAAGATTTACCAAACGCAATACGCTTGATAAAATCTTTCTTATCTTCACCATTAATTAAGTACTTCTTGAGAATTAAATCCTGACGTTCATCGTTATCTCCCCATGGATTTTCACGATCAGTCTTTTGTTTTTCACGATACTTGATATATGATCTAGCTGCTTCATAATACTTCTTCTTCATCAAATAGAGTTCAACATCATCCTGAATTGTTTCAATAGCGACGTCTTGATCCTTTGCATACGCTTTAGTAATCTCTGTTGCTTGCTTGAGACACTCCTCATCAGTGAAGGTTAAACCTACGCTGCGATATGCCTTTTGCATCGCTTGAGCGATCTTGTGTAAATCAAATGGTTCAACGGTGCCATTACGCTTGACTACATTCATAAAAACTCCCCTTTTCTTTGTAAAATAATCCCCTACCGATCGTTGATTAACGAAACGGTTTACGTGTATTATAAACCATTTGGAAGACGAATACAACAACGAAACTACATAAAATTTTACGAAAAAAATTAATCGTTTTGATACGTAGTATCATGCTTTCATTTTGACTATAAAAGAAACGGCTTTGTCATGGGGTATTCCCCAATGAAAGCCAAATGTAAGTCTACCATTTATAAATTTTTTTTATTTACCATTTATTCATAACTTTTTCAGCGAAGCCCATCATATCATGAATATGTATTTTTTTGCCATTACCTATTTCGAAAGTTCCACTAAACATTCCGAATACTTGATGTTGATTAGATGAGATAATCAACACATTAGAATGACTATGTCGATCTAAGATCGGTGTGAATGTCAAATTGATTTTTAAATCTTTCGATTGAATCTTCCAAGGTGATAAGTAATCGTCTTGTCCTTCTTTTTGAGGTATGTCAAATATAACATCTTCATACTTATATGTTTTGTCTTCATAGAAAAGCATATTCTCTGTTGCTTGACTGGTATCACCAAAACCATAGCCTAAATTAAAGCCAACTTTCTTTCCTTCTAATACACCGCTTAAACTTGACCAATACCATGTGTTTTGATAGGTCCAAACACCACGACCCCAATCTAAAACACCATAAGCATCATCAAAGCGAATCGTTTCTTCTCCGAGTGTGACATCACCCGTTGCTTTAAGTAAGTTAATCTTTTGATTATAGTAAAAATGCTTAGGCTTTTCAAATGGTGTTGCTATCACCATCGAATCCTTAATCGTTTTTTCAAGAATGAGGTCTGCAGTTAAATCCTTATTACCATCAAATTGTTTGATCCATACGCGTAGATGTCTCTTGCCATTTTCATGCAAAAACTCAAGATGTTGATTTCTCTTAATGAATGACACATCACCTGTTTGAGATGTGCTTGGCATCTTCAACTTGCCATTGGGTAGCCATCCCATAAATGTCTTTGATTTTTCTTGAGGTTTTTGAAAATCAAAGAGTGTGACTGATGTTAACCACATATAACTATTATCTGCAACCGTGAATGCAATTCCCTTATGTTGATCTCCTATGTAATAATAATCCCATTCTTTAATACGCATACCTTTGACTTTAACTTTAGTCCGATCATAGGTTTTAACAAGTGATGTAGCATATCCAGCTTCGATTAAATGACCTTGTTCATCTAATAAAGGTCCTTCTTTTAAAACATTTTGTTTCATGTGATCCTCCCACTAAACTGACTTATCTTTAGGATACTCCAAAGATGAGAAAAATGCGACTAATTGACCATAAATTCTTATCGTATAGTCAATGAATTCATAAGAATTCATACCTTTTGAAGTATAATAGGATTAGTAAACGAGGTATAGCATGAGACGATATCAAATCAGTGTTGGTGAACTTGTTTCATTCCTTTATGCCAGTGGCGACTTATCCTCTGAAACCTTTCAGAACGTCTCGCTTCTCGAAGGAACAAAAGCCCATCAATACGTACAAAGCCTATATTCAAGTGATGACGAAGCCGAAGTTTCCATTCGCTATCTTTATGAAGCTGATGATTACGACGTACTCATTCAGGGTCGCATTGATGGATTGATTAAGATCGGTGGACATCTATGGATAGAAGAAATCAAATCGACACGTGTCGCTATTTTTAATGATGATTATCATGAAAATAACGAACACTTAGCACAACTCAAAATGTATGCTTTTATGTATTTAAAAAATCAACATCAAGATGACATCGAAGGTAGAATTACCTATATTCAACTTTCTGACTATAAAATGCGTCACTTTAACTTCTTCTTTGATGTCGATGTGTTAAAACCTTTTTTTGAAACATCAATTAAAAACTATATTGTTTGGTTAGATAAACTTTACGCTCATCTTGATCGAAAAAGAGCTTCTCTCGAAAAACTATATTTTCCTTTTGATACCTATCGCAGAGGTCAAAGAGAAATGATGAGCGCTGTCTATCAAACGATGAAAGATCAAGATTTATTATTTACGATTGCTCCAACAGGCATAGGTAAAACGATGGCTGCATTGTTTGCAACTTTAAAATCATTATCTGAAGATGAACAAAAAATCTTTTATTTGTCCGCGAAAACTCAAGGTAAAAAAGTTGCTACAGATTCTATGGATATCTTACATGAAGCAGGACTAGAGACAAAAACACTAGAGATTACTTCAAAAGATGTCACATGTTTTTTAGAAAAAAGAGAATGCGATCCTGAAAAATGTC
>DAOTHC010000163.1:0-2868 GCA_035447465.1 Acholeplasmataceae bacterium | reverse complement strand
TCACCTGAAGAACTGAGGTTAGCGATTAATTGTGATGCTCTAAGATTCACATCATCTGAAACATGTACTGTGATGACTGCTTGATCTGAATATCTTAAATTACCAAGACTATCTTTACTTGTAATATATGCGCCATATAATCCACCGACAAAGAATGACTTATTAACTTCTGCTTCAAAATCGTTCTTTTCATGATTTAATGTGATTGATCCGCTATAGAGCGCTTGATTGACATTGCTATAAGCAATACCAGCGATACCACCCACATAAACTGCATAACTTGCATCGGTTGTACCTTCAGCAGTACCAAAGTTTAAATCAACAGTGACATCACCTGATGAAACTAGGTTTTCAACAGACAAGTTAATGTTTCTTGCGTTATGATAACCAATAACGCCACCGACATTAATGTTTAAATTACGGTCTTTTAGGCTTGCTCCAGCAATGTTAACTATAACATCTGCAGCAGAATCAATATCTTTAAGTTTCGCATCTTCTCCGAGTAAACCGACTGCTCCACCTACACGAATACGACCGTATGAGGTTGATTTAACGGAAACAACGGTATTATCCAAAGATGCTGATTGTACTAATCCGCGTGATTCACCTACTAAACCACCGACATAAGCTTGTACAGTTGATGATGTTTGATAATAAATGGATGAATTAATAACTGATACATTTTCAATCGTAGCAGTTGTTGATGCAATATAACCTGCAACAATACCAACACGTGATGATGTTGTCATCTCTAATGGTTCTGCTTCAGTACCAATGGTCACATTGTCGAATGTGACATTTTTAATTGAACCACTTGATACATAACCAAATACACCTGTATATTGAAGCACTTTATCAAATGTAATATTCTTTAAAGCAAATCCTTGTCCATCAAATGTACCTGAGAAAGGTGATGAGAAAGGAGATGAGAAGGTTGTTCCTTGAAAATCGATATCGTTATCGAGCACGTAATTACCTGCGCGATTGTTAACCATATCTAAAAATTCAGCTGGTGTTGTAATATGAACAGTTTCAGCAGAAGCTAAATTGATTTCGCGGTCAATTAATGTGACAACATTTCTACCAATGGTTGCAAATACTTTCAACGTATAAACAACTTCATTTTTTAACCCACTGATTTGATAATCAACAAGTTCAGCAAAATCTGAAATATCTTTGGTGTGTGCCACTTTGTCTTCATCATCATAAAGTGTTAATGTCACTGCACCTGTAATTTCTTCTTCTGGATCTGAAATTTCAATTGTAAACGTCATCGATGTTAATTCAACATCTAGACCTGTCATGGTTGCGGTGACTTCACCTGCTTTATCCTGACATGCTACGAGCATAAAACCAACAAATAATACTGCTATTAATGTTACCAATTTTTTCATGATTCACCTCTGAGTTGAAGTATAGTTTGATTCAAACGATTGATCACACGGTCTTTACCGAGTAATGCTAACGAAATAGGTAATGAGGGTCCATGCATGTCACCTGTAGTTGCAATTCTTAGACCCATAAAAAGTGGTTTTCCTTTGGTTTGTGTATCTAAACCTGTTTGTTTAATTAAAGGTTCAATACCTTCTGGTGTAAAGTCACTGACTAAGAGATGATCTCTAAACACTTCTAAAAGTCGTGAACTTTGATTTTCAACCAAGAATTGGAATGCTTCTTCTTGAATCTTGAAATCATCATGGAAGAACGCATTATGAAGTTCGACAATTTCTCCGATATAACTCATACGGTCTTGAAGTAACCCAACTAAAATCTTTAACCAATCTTCTGTTGGAACAACAATACCTGCCTTTTCAAGGTATGGTCTTGAGAGATTTGCTAATTCATCAACACTTAATTTTTTGATATAGCGACTGTTGATGTATGCTAATTTATTTTTATCAAACATAGCGGGTGCTTTCGATAAGCGAGAAGGATCAAATTGTTCAATGATCTGTTCTTGTGTTAAAATTTCTTCATTGCCCTGTGGAGACCAACCGAGCAGTGAAATAAAATTAAACATCGCTTCTGGTAAATACCCCATATCTTGATATTCTTTAATAAACTGAATGACGTTCTTATCACGTTTAGAAAGCTTTTTCTTTTGTTCGTTGACGATAATCGTCATATGACCAAACTCAGGTACTCGCCAACCTAATGCACGATAAACCAACATTTGTTTAGGTGTGTTTGTGATATGTTCTTCACCACGCAAAACGTGTGTGACCTTCATCAAATGATCATCGATCACCACAGCAAAGTTATAGGTAGGAATACCATTATCTTTCACCATGATCCAGTCTTCAACATCTTTTGAGTGAAATTTAAGTTCACCACGAACCAAATCTTTAAATGTGAGTTCAACATCACTGGGTACTTTAAATCGAATCGCGTATGATTCAGAATTCTCACGATACTCCTTATAAGCATAACCCATCTCCAAAAGCTTTTCAGCATACTCTTTATAGATGTCTAAACGTTCAAGTTGACGATATGGACCGTACTTGCCACCTTTATCTGGTGACTCATCCCAGTCTAAACCCAACCACTTGAGATTAGATAATTGTGACTCCTCGCCACCCGGTACATTTCGAAGAACGTCTGTGTCTTCGATTCTGACAATAAAATCGCCACCGAAGTGACGTGCGTACAAATAATTGAAAAGTGCACTGCGTGCATTACCGATATGCAGCTGTCCTGTTGGACTAGGTGCATAACGAACTCTAACCTTATGTTCCAAATTGATCCCATCCTTACATGCACTATTGATTATACAATAATCAGTTTTATTTAACAACAAAATCTAAAAATAACGGAAATTACTCATAATTTAACGTACCATCATACCCGATGGAACGCAAATATTGATTG
>DAOTHC010000162.1:0-2876 GCA_035447465.1 Acholeplasmataceae bacterium | reverse complement strand
TTGAAATTCTTTTTCAAGTTTTTCACGATGACGATGTAATAAATGATTAACTAAGACCATAGATTCTAAAATCCAAATCATCACGACAGGTAACAAAACACCAAGTGCAAAACCCTTTGGAGTCAATAATGTTTCAAGTAGACTTCCTAATCCTTTGATCGTGATCAGTTCAACTGCTTGTACATCTTGAGCAGCGATCGTGTGATAATCCGTATGCGTAGTATCTTGTTGTGTGACATAATATAATTCTTGGTTAAATATATTAATGTCTGTAATAACTTGTTTTGTGAAGGCATGTAATTGAAGATCATAGTAGCTCACTGTATCATTGATACTCAAATGTTCTTTTTCATTGACATTAAGAAGTTTAACTATGGATATATCTTTACTCAATTGACCCTCAATATCTCGTTCAACAGTCACAAAACCAATGCCAAAGATATGAGCAATATCATCTTCACTTTTTAACTTTGTGATAGCAACGCTAAACGCGAGTAAAACCATCATCGAGACATAAAACATGAATGTGATGAATCTACGATAGATATGTCCTCTTTTTCTCATATATCTGTGTCTCCTATAAAGAGAGGCAGGTTTTCACCTGCCAATGTGTATTAACCTTCAAAACGCATTGACAATGCGATAATACTGTCAAGTAGAGCGTTGTAACCTTCTGCATCCCATCCTTCAAACCAAACGTTGACATAGATTGAACCATAATATTCAGCATCTGCAGTTAATAAGCTACCTGCTGTTAAATCTAAAATCTTAATGCTTCCTACAGATTGTACAGTTTCGACAACTGTCACAGCATCACTACCACCAGGAAGAATCGCATTTGAACGATAGTAGTAATTCTGTGCACCATCGACACCGATATATGTAGGAACACCTTGAACATCTTCGGTAGTACCTCTTAAATCAGCTGCAACTAATTCGCCTAATACAGTATTTGTTTCAGAGAGTGGATTTTCATAAGCAACCGTTGTTGTTACGCCAGAGATAGTTCCAGTTAGTGATACTCTAAATGCATCAGCTGGATTAACATTTAATGCACTGTTAGGAGCTCTGTAAACGCCTTTAGAATCTGTAAAGCCAACACGTGTAGTAAATGTTGATGCTACACCACTCAATGCGAGTTGTGTTAAATTAATTTCTGGTGTTGAATCAGATCTAAAGTGAAGTGGTAATCTTAAGAAACCTTCTGTGGTTGTATTACCTTGTCCTGAAGTTCCTAAACTATAGAACGTTCTACCATCAGGTGAAGTGACATGATTAAATCTAAATGTGTTTGCACCATAGGTTGCGTTAATATAATCATAGATATCTTGTACTGTTAATGTCGTTTTCCATTCAAGTGTCAAAGGATCCCCAGTTCCGATGGCAATTTCAATACCTTCATCACTAATAACCTGTGCTTGGAAAGGTTGAACTGTTGCAATATTTGTAATGGTAAACCAAGCAAATGTCGTTGATCCTAATGCTGCAATTGTTAATACGACCGTGATAATTGATAATAATAATCTTCTCGTCATTCTTGACATGTTTCTAATCTCCTTATTTTTTTATATTTTTTTATGCAGGATTTGCAAGCTTGAATTCAAGCTGCACGTTAATAACATCGTTAATGATACCGTCAATAGCATCGGCATCCCATCCTTCAATCCATAAGTAAACTCTAACTTTCGCATACATGTAAGGATCATCTGGTACATCTTTCATGATTGCTACAAGTGATTGATTATCTAAAGCTTGATACGGATTATATGGGTCCATGAGTGATAAGCGATAGGTTGTATCGGGTAACTCATGGGGTAAATCGAGATGACTTGAGGTTCTTGCTATGAAGTAACTGTATGCACCATAATAGGTACCATACCCTCGATCTGGGTTTTCAGATGGATCATAAATCATAGTTTGAATAATATGATCATCTTCATCCAGTTCACTCATGCTGATTCTTACAGCATCTTTAGCATAATATGTCTGAATACTTTGTGGTAGCACTAATACATTGTTTTCTTCTGTGTATGCTACCTTTGGAACAAATGTTACACCGTTTGATGTTACATAAGTTCCTCTTGCGAGTCCAAGATTGATATCTTCTTCAGTGGGTTTATTTACCAAGAAGATGCCAGTCTCATTTCTGAGGGTTCTAAAGTGTAAATCGAACCCCATGTAATCAATTCCGAGTTGTGCTGTAGCAAATGAACTATAAGCACCTCTATAAAATGTTCTTCCATCAAATGACGTAACATCTTTCAATCTAATCTCAGAGGTGAGTGGATACTCTTCAAGATGTGTTACGTAATTGATGCCATCAAGTGAAATCTGTAATTCATCTCCAGCAGATGCTGAAATGTTAATGCCATCAATGTTATTAATCTGTGCCATCGTTACCCATGCAAAGGTGATTGAGCCAAAGAAGAATAACATCATTGCTAAACCGCAAATACTTAAGATCAGTTGTTTGATCAGTCGAATGGACATCACTCGATCCCACCTTCAATTGAAAAGTTCATCTGAAGTTTGATCATCCCACCGATGATGTCATCGGTTGTATCTGGATCAAGTCCTTCGATCCAAACAACAACACTAAACTTAATAACCGTTTGTGGTTGGAAATTCATAATCCTTTTTCTCATGATGATCGTATCTGATAAAAACTTTTCGGTCATCTGTAATGGTAATGTGTAGCTGATGGGGACGCTTCCTTGTGGTGTATCTGGTTTTTGGTAAATCGTTTCAACTCCATCTTCTATCACGAGAACCCTAATCGCACTATCCATGGCTTTATAGGTATCGATGATTCGGATGTGATACACAATATCAACTGTTTCAAAACCGAATCATCGATACCTATAAAGCCATGGATA
>DAOTHC010000161.1:0-2945 GCA_035447465.1 Acholeplasmataceae bacterium | reverse complement strand
GCTTTTCTGAAACGTCCCGAGCATTTCACCTATCGCATTCGTCAGATTTTCAAGTTCGCCTTGATTGCTTAAAAGTGAAAAATCGAGAGACATCAAGAAGTCATTATAAGATTGTTTGTAGAATGGTCGGTGTAGTATATAGATAATCCTAAAGATCGTATCTATTACTGTTGACAGATCTTCTTCTTTTTTTGCGCTAGATTTCTCTAATTTCTTAATATCACTAAATAGTTCAGTTGAGAACACATTACGATAATCGATGATCGTATAAAGTGATGAGTGCAATCGATAATCTTTATCACCGAGTTTGAGTGTTTTTTCCATAATCTACTCCTTAAATAAATGTCGGTAGTGCTGGTGCTGTTGTTAAAAATGTACTGTAATTAGCATCTCCAACACCTGCAATAACTCTCAAGATTAGATTGTTTCCAGTTTCAATCGGTCTTGCAGTAATACTTAATTCAATTGAGTTCGCTTCAATAGAATCACCTTTTGATTTACTTGAATCTCCTGATGGAGTTGCAGTACATAAGTAATACCAAATGCGTCTAGCTTTGATATCACCTTGAATTTCGTAACCTAAAGCAAAGGTTTTTGTTTCAGCATTTAGAATCTCTACAAGGTTTCCATTTGTGTCTTCTAGAAAACCAAAGATATCCTTTTTGAACGCTTCATCAATTTCTGTAAACTTAAGTGTCACATTAGAACCTGCATTAGAAACTAGCGTTGCGATGACTTTATCATCTGCATAGACTTGTGATGTTCCTCCGATAGCTTCAGTTGTAATCTCTTGTGCACCTACTAGTCTTTTAGGTGTTGCAAAAGTCCAACTACCATCTGCAGCTTGTGTTGCGAGTGCATAATGCACATTAGTTAAACCAAATGTTACTTTATTACTCATTTAAAATACCTCCTGTTTGATTTCATATACTCTGTTGACTGAACCATCTTCATTGATGAATTCAGATAATAATTCATATTCATATCCCATAAAATAAAGGGACGCTTCTAATCTTTCTTCTAATGATATATCCTTATTTTCTGTAATCAAGCTCACCTGAAATGTTGCAACTTTAGCTATGGATTTATCATCAGCATAAACGATTGTTCTATTGGTTAGTTCTTGGTAAATGATATAGTTTGGATCAGCTTCTAACCCTACTCTCGTTCCATACGAAACTTTACCTGGTAATACAGAGTTAAGGGTTTCAAATAAAGCTTCTAATTTTTCTTGCATTAATCATCACCTTTTTCAATAATTCTTTTGATGTCTTCTAGCATTTTAGGCGTAAGTAAATCATAAGCAGGTCGCATGAACGGTCGTGGTCCGACATACTTACCACTTCGGTGTGTGAAACCAAACTCAAGCAAGTGTGTGAGCTTCCCTTTTTCATTAGAGAATATAACAATTGATTTATTGATTCCACTACCTTGAGGTTCAGCAATGAACGAATCAGCAAATGGTTTTGAACCACCACTTCTAGGTGCATTTGATCTGATATACTTCACGATCTCCTGAGCTGTTTCATCGAGTCTTTCTTCAAGTTTGATGATGATATCTTTAGCATAGTCATTCACCATGTTAGAAATTGCAACTCCTAACTCATCAAGCGTAATCAATGATATCACTCTTTCTGAGTTTTGTTTTGCTTAGGTAGAGTTCGATGAACTGTCCTATTTGATAGGTTCGTTCAATCTTGTAAATGTCATCATCAATTTCTGCATACTTGCTGTTATCATATAAAAAACTTTGAATTTTAAGTGCTAGATCAATCTTGATGTCTGATCTTTTACTTTCATAGTATTCATTAGATCTGATGCTAAAGTTGATGCCTATAACTTCTTTTGAATGCTGAAGTTGATAGATTGAGGATCCAATAGAATTTTGCACCAAAACAAGCGTTAGTAATTTCAATTTGACATTGGGTGAATTAGGAAACATTTTCTTCTACTCCTTTTGTCAGTGCAATTTGACCGACCAACATATCAAAAGTCTTAGGTAGTTCTTTTGCACTACCATCATTCTTAAATCCAAAGAAAGTCTTTACATAGATAATGATTAATGTACTCACCATTGGATTTGATTCGTCATTGATGTAAGAAGGATCGATCCCACAGCTCATCAAGTATGATTTGCAACTACTAATATGAGTAGAGAGCTCGTCATCAGCATACGTTTCTGATAGTGGTATGAGTAGTGCTTTTTTTACAATGTCTAGTATCGCCATGAGATCTATCCTTTCTTATTCAATCAATAAGCTTTAGCTATTAGGCTGCAGCTTTCTTTTTAATGCGAAGGAATCCGTTATACCCAACTACGTTGCCTCCTGTAAATACTGATGCCTTGTAGCTGATGATTCCATCTTTAAATTTGTAATCAGTAGATTTACCAATTTCAACTGGTGAGAACACTGGTACTTCATAGTTCTTAAGTGCTCCATAAGCAATACCATATTCACCTGCAACTGTATTACTATCTGAAATAGCTTTACAATGCGAATTAATGATATAAGGAATACCATCAATGGTTTTATTGACATAATCGATCGTATGTACTTTTCGACCTTCTTGAGTCTTAAGTCCTGCAAATGCTCTTAAGTCATTCTTATTCAAAATAAGAACTGCGCCACCTTCGACTTCTTCATCTCCACCGTATGCAAAGACGATATCGTCAAGTGTCGAATCTGTAATCGCTGCGATTTCAAGAGCTGCTTTATCTGCAAGTGCCACTGCTGCATCACTAAAGATTCCAGTGAATGTGTTGGTTGTTCCAGCCCCACGTAAGATTTGTTCGCTAATCTTCTTCTTAAGTGAAATGTTGATATTTCTCAATACTTCAGCTTGATAAGGAATGGCAGGAAGTTTTTCTAGTTCTTCTGTGATTTCTGTGTAAGCAGTAATCTTAACTTTTGAAATCGTTAAATATCCAAATGCTGGTTCTGTTT
>DAOTHC010000160.1:0-2955 GCA_035447465.1 Acholeplasmataceae bacterium | reverse complement strand
GTTGTAATAAAAATCTCTTCTCTTGGAATCTTAGAATCAACAATCGCTTGACCAATCGAAGCTTCATTTTGATACATTTGTGCTGTATCAATGTGACGATAGCCTACTTGAAGAGCATGCAGTGCGGTATGATAAGCTGATTCGCCATCTTTCACCAAAAAGGTTCCTAATCCTAAACGTGGCATGAGAACGCCATTATAAAGTTTTGAAGTGATCATCTGTTTGCCTCCTTCAGTTCTTTAATTTTCTTTTGATCTAATGATTTTAAAACAGTAAATAACATGCGTTTTGCAGCTTTTAAATCACGTTCATCCATCATCGCTGCCGTTGAATGAATGTATCTAGCAGGTAAACCAATTGTGGTTGCAATCACACCATCGTTTAAATCAAGTGCCTTAGCAGCATCCGTTCCTCCCATCGACACAAAGTGCTGGAAAGGAATCTGATGCTTTTTAGCAAGGTTTACAAAGTAGTTCATGGTACCTTGATGCATAACGTTTTTTGGATCATACATTCTCAGTAAAAATCCTTTACCTAAGCCACCAAGTGCTTCTTTATCAAGTGCATCATTAACAGGTGATGCATCTAAAGCTAAAAAGACATCAGGTGAAAACATGTTGACTGCAGTTTCTGCACCACGTAAACCAACTTCTTCTTGAACGGTTGCACCTATCACAAGATGATAAGGAAGTTCAACATCATGAAATGCTTCAATAGCCTCAAGAGCTAATCCACAACCAAAACGGTTATCGATTGATTTAGCGATTAAACGATTTTTGTTAGCTGTATAGGTGAATGGATTGTCGAATAAGACCATGTTACCAAGTTCGACACCCATGTCTTTAACTTCTTCTTTTGAACTTGCACCAATATCTAAGATTAAATCACCAATGGAGGTATTTTGTTCTTTCTTTAAATGAGGTGGAATCGCACCGACCACACCACGAATGATACCTTGATGGGTATGAACATTAAGAACCTGTGAAATGAAGACTTCACCGTTTAAGCCGCCTAAATTGGTTAATTTTAACATACCTAAATCGGTGATACCAACAACCATTAATCCGACTTCGTCCATATGACCCGCAACCATTACGGTTGGTGCGCTTTCTACTTTTGCTTTTTTAACTGCGAAAATAGATCCTAAACGATCTGTTTTAATTTCATAGTTAGGAAATAATGACATAAAGTCTTTGATATAGGTTCGAATATCACCTTCGAAACCTGATGTTCCTTGCAAGTTAAATAAATCTCTATATATTTTTCTTATCATGGATGATCTTTCCCTTCAGTTGATAGATTGGTCCAAGCTTACGCTTTTTTACTTCATATTCAGTCATGTAGGCTGATTCATCTAAGTTTCTCACTTCTTCAATCACCTTAAAATAACCATCGAGATATGAAATACTATCTTCAAAGAGTTCTAAGTGATCTGTTCTAAATTGCAAGATGCCATCTTCTTTAAGCAAATAACGATATTTATCGAGCATAGTTGGATACGTTAAACGACGCTTATGATGTTTTTTCTTAGGCCAAGGGTCTGAAAAGTTTAAATAAATGACATCCATGCTATGTTGATGAAGCCATAAATCAAGATGTTCAGCAGGTGCGAGGATAATGATTAAATTATCTAAGTTCATTGAAACTTTTTTCTCTGCAATACGGTAACAGACGTTTCGATCCATTTCAACAGCAATAAATGTTTCATCAGGATGATCTAAAGCAAGTTTACTGATAAACTGTCCTTTTCCTGAACCGATTTCTATATGAACTTTGGATGTGTCAAACGATAACATCATCGGTTCAACATGAACACCCATGCCGATGAGATTATCGATGGTTGCAGACTTAATGTGGCGTTGGCGCAAAAAAATCACTTCTCCTAAATGTAAAAAGGGTAGATCATCTACCACTTTTTTGTCTTATGCTAATTTTCCTAAACCTTCTGTAATTAAAAAGTCAGCCAGTGAAACCATGGCTTTTTCAGCATCAGGTCCAGTGACGTGAATCTTAATGATTTCGCCCTTATAAATACCTAAGGACATTAAACCCATAATCGATTTGAGATTAATGGTTTTTCCCATCGCAGTTAAATTGATCTCCGATGAAAAGCTCATTGCAAGATTCACTAAGCGTGTCGCGGGTCTAGCATGAATGCCATATTCCGATACGATAGCAAAAGATTGTTCCATATTAGTTGACCTCTTTTCTTCTTTCATTAAGATAGGAAAGAACTTCTTTTGTGTGTTGTTTTATCAAAAGCGTGAGTTCACGACCTTTAAGGAAAGCGGGAATTTCAAGCTGTTTGAGTAAAAGTTGATCAATACGTTTTAAATCATTGATAATGACCTTGAGTCTTTGGTGTTCCATCGAAACACGTTCGATATTGGATGAACCACCTAAACTGTTCACTAACAGTTCAAGATCAAGGGTTGGTTCTTCGACTTTTTGTTTTTTGCGTGATCTCATAAGGATGATGATCGTTAAAATCACAAAAAGTATGAGTAAACCGATGAGGGTTGGATAAAACCAAGTATTAGCAATATCAATCATCTCGAGACCTCCATCCATTTTATTATAGCGAGAAATACCATTTTTTTCAATTACTTTATGAACATTGCATCACCAAATGAAAAGAAACGATAGCGGTGATCAATAGCTTCTTGATAAGCCTTCATGATAAAATCTTTTCCAGCTAATGCACTGATTAACATAATCAGTGTCGATTTAGGTAAATGGAAGTTGGTGATGAGTTTGTTAACAACCTTAAAGGTATAACCAGGGTAGATGAAAATTGATGTCTCAAACGTTCCTGGGATGAACTTACCTTGAAAGTTACTTTCTAACGTTCTGATTGAGGTTGTTCCAACACATACAATGTTTTTGCCTTGTGCCAAAGCTTCATTAAGGAGTTTAGCAGATGTTTCACTCATCGTATAGGTTTCTTCATGCATG
>DAOTHC010000159.1:0-2962 GCA_035447465.1 Acholeplasmataceae bacterium | reverse complement strand
AAGGAAAGGGTGACATCATGACACTTGATCAAGCATATTTAATCTTGATCTTTTGTTTCGCGATCATTCTCATTTTAATCGACCTCATTGTCATCCAAAAAGGTGCTATAGAACGCGATCGTCATCTTCAAGGTGTTGCTCGAGATGTTATTTTTAAGAAATATTTCGATGGTGAAGATGTTCATTATCGCTTTCGTTCACGTTTCTTTTTTGATGTTTTTATCGATATTGAAACACAAGTTAAGATTGATGATGATATAAGAAAACGAATTGTTGATGACTTAATACAGATGCGATTTACCAAACGTATGATTAGACAATTGAACAACCTCTTTTATTTAAGAAGAAAAGAAGCCATTTTTTATGTGAGTCAACTTGCAACTGATGATACTGTAAAAGCTTTAAAAAAACGTTTGATGAAAGAGAAAAATGAGACGGTTTTATATTATCTTTCTTATTACCTGATCAATCATCTTGATCAAGCTGTCGTAGACAGAATGTTAGCATCTCTTAAAGGTGCATCTGTCAATTATCAGAAGTGGATGAAAAATCTCTTCGCAAATCATTACCCCATTCTTAAGCCTTATCTAACTGAGATTTATCAGTATGCAAACCATCAAAAAGAAATCTCATATGTCATTTTAGAGATTGCATCTTATCATTTAGAAAACAAACTTAAAGATTATACACTTCGCGTTTTTAATGAATCTCTTTTAGATGAGCATTTAAGAAAAAAAGCGTTAAATGTCTTAGTGAAACAGTACCCACATTTATTGATCGATGATCATTTTTTGCATCATGAAGCGTTATGGGTAAGAAAAAAAGCTGTTCTAGCATGTGGACAGCAACATACCGATAAAATGATTGATCAATTATTACAACTTTGCCAAGATCAAGATTTAGAAAATGAAATCACAGAAGCGATATCCAATATCGTCTTTGAATCAAAAGAATTATTGCTTTATGTTATTAAAAGTTATGTCAAATACACGCATAAGTCACAAAAACGTGTTATTGCAAGATTACTTGCACAAGATATTGATTATTTAGTTTTAAAGCTTAGAAGCGGCGAATACAACTATATCGCATCGATCATTGATATGATCTTTGAACTTCACATGATTGAAGACTTTATCGATTTCATCAATCATAATAAAGATGATGAACTTGAAAAATTGTACATGCCTATTTTAAAAAAATATGCTTTTCAAGATGTGTATGTTAAACAACAACTTGAGATTTATGCAACATCGGCACTCTTATCAAAGTTGGGTTTAACTAAAAAACCACAACCTGTTATTCAACGAGAAAAATCACCACTTGAAAAAGATAAAATCATCTGGATATCCATTTGGATCAGTATCGGATTTTTACTATTTCCAATTATCTCACTGATTACTAACTTTCAATTACTCATTAGTGATTTTAATTCTTTTTTTAAAGCATTCATCGTACATATCAATCGATACTTAGTTGTTTACTTTATGAGTGTGAATACCATATATTTATCGCTATTATTCCTCTCGATTAAAGGCTCAAAAGAACGTCTATCACAATGGCATTTGAAACGTGATACATTTTTGTTTGAACGAGATTTATTACCATCTATATCGATTATCGCACCCGCATACAACGAAGAAAAATCGATTGTTGAGAGTATCACATCTCTGCTTAACCTCAAGTATCCAACTTATGAGGTTATCGTTGTTAATGATGGCTCAAAAGATCAAACTATCGATGTATTAATTGATCATTTTCATTTGAAACGGAAACATCCATTTTTTAAACTATCACTTAACACGAAAGCTCTTCGTGGTGTTTACATCAACAGTCGTATTCCCAATTTAATAGTTATTGATAAGCAAAACGGAGGAAAAGCGGATGCACTTAACTTAGGAATCAATGCTGCAAAATATGATTATGTTTGCGGTATCGACGCTGATTCACTTTTAGAAGAAGAAGCACTTTTAAAACTGATGAGTGTTACTCTAGATCATCCAAACGATCATATAGCTCTTGGAGGTAATATTGTTCCTGTCAATGGTTGTGAGGTAGATCAGGGTAAGATTGAAAAACAAGGCCTAGGTAAAAAAGGCGTCGTTCGGTTTCAAACCTTAGAATACTTAAGAGCTTTTACAACGGGACGTATAGGGTGGTCCAAACTTAATAGTCTACTGATTATATCAGGTGCCTTTGGCTTATTTGATCGTAAAACGTTAATTAATACTGGCGGATACCTGACAGTAAGTGGGGAATTGAAGAAAGATACTGTCGGTGAAGACATGGAGCTTGTTGTGAGACTAACATATCGTGCTCTAAGAGAAAAACGGCCTTATCGTGTGCAGTACGTCCATCACGCAAACTGTTATACAGAACTCCCATCTGATTATCGTTCGCTCTTAAAACAACGTAACCGTTGGCAACGTGGTCTTTTGGATATTTTAAGTTATCATAGACATATGCTCTTTAATCCAAGATACAAACAACCTGGTTTAATCGCCTTCCCCTATTTCTTTATCTTTGAAATGATGGGTCCATTTATCGAGTCAATGGGGTATATCGCCCTCATCATTGGTCTTGTCTTTGGTTTATTAAATACACCACTTGTTATTTTGTTATTCGTAGTTACGATTGGATATGGTATAATCATATCGTTATTTTCCTTATGGATTGCAGAAAGAAAAACCATTTTTTATTCCTACAAGGAAACGTGGCTATTGATATGGATTGCCATTATAGAAAATTTTGGATATCGTCAGCTGATTTCATTACATCGTGTATTCTCAACATTCTCAGCACTGAGAGAACAAGGTTCGTGGGGTAGTCAAAATCGTACTGGCTTTAAGAAAGGATAATGTTATTATGGAGATGCTTGTACATTATAAAAAGGTATTTGAATCTTTTCATGAGGCAATTTATGTGGTTGACAAAGAAAGAAAAATTCTTTATTTTAATCCCGTAG
>DAOTHC010000158.1:0-2996 GCA_035447465.1 Acholeplasmataceae bacterium | reverse complement strand
CAATCTATTCGATTATTCGATTCAACTGATTGACATGCTAGAAAATATTTCACTGAATCGCCAGAGCGAATACACGGGCGAAATTTTTACTGTATACTCACTCCTCTCCTCGTTTACGATGGATGAAGGTATCGGCGTTTTAGAACAAGCTTATCAAAAAACTAATGATATTTTAAGAAAACTCAAATCATTGAAAGCGAATATTTATCGCTATTATTTTGATATCACAAAGAAACACAATCGTAATGATTTACAAAACTTACTTGAAAAATTGTTAGTTGAATATAAACAGAACTTCTTTGATTCAGCTTACTATAATTTAAAGACAACCGATTCATTGCCTCGCTACAAGCGCTCCATCATGGAATCGATCAATCGCATTCAAAATGATGAAGATTTAATGGATCAATTGGCTTACAAAGTTCAAAGTATAAAACGTATCGATGACTATAATGAAGCGTTCCACTATATTGAAGATCGCTTGCGTTATATCACAGATTCATTTCAAGCATTAGAACACTTGATCTTAGCGATTGACCGTAAAAATGAACAATACATCAGCGCAGCTGCAGCTAAGATTTTATTCTTAACCAATCAGTCAGATGATATTGAAGGTATTTTCAATCGTCTGTTTAGAATCATCTTAACTCAAAAGGACGTGAATTATAATTCATTCTTCCATTTGTCACAGTTAAGAAATTTAGATACCGGGTCTTTATACAATCAAAGAAGAATGCGTATCGAACCCATACCCGAAGAAATCACATTTGATGATGATCTCATCAGTGAAGAGTATCGCAGAGAAAAGATTAAAGCCTTGCTTAAAAATAATATTTATGGCAAAAAAGAAATCAACGAGTACGCTAAGAGTTTACTGAATGGCGAAAAGATGATTGAAGCCGCACATGTTCCTATGGAGACACAAGAAGATTATGTGAAACTCATTCTAATTTTCTTATATTCAAAATCAGTGGGTATGCACTACGATGTTGAACTCTTAGGTAAACCTTGTACGAACAACTTTGTCACATTCCAAAACTTTAGAATTAAAGAGGTGAGACGATGAATAAATCACAAGCACTCAAGCAATTTAATGAAGAATACGGTGTCCTCAAAGAAGGTGAGAAGCAGATCTTCTCACGTATCACTAATAAACTTTTTCAAGTGAACTATATCACGAAGAAAAAACCTGGTGATACGAACGACTACCGTTTTATTCTTGCTTTTAAGGAAGCCTTTGAGGCCTTCTTTGAATTAACTGATTTCCAACTCGAAATCAAACGTGAAGATGAAGTCGTCTTTATCCAAAATCAAAATCTTTTCAACCACATGCGATTAAGAAAAACTGAGAGTGTGTTACTTTTAATTATTCGTATCATTTACCAACGCAAAAAAGATTATGTGACCTTAGATGAAAATGTTGAAATCTATCTTCATGAAATTCATGATGAGTTATCACGTATAGGTTATCTTGATAACAAGCGTATCACCAAAGATAAACTGAAACCAGCTCTTACGTTCTTACGTGGTTATAACATCATCGATTATATCGATAAGGGATTACATGATGACGCACGTATTAAGATCTATCCAACCATTTTATATGTAACCAATTTAGATTCCATCAAGGAAGTTATCCAAAAACTTGATGGTTATATGGAAGGAGGAAGTGACGACAATGAAGAAACTGACGAAGATTAAACTCATTAACTGGCACTTATTCTCTAACCAAACCATCGATATTAAAGATAATGCACTGATCTCAGGTGAAAATGGATCAGGTAAGTCAACATTACTCGATGCCATGCAGTACTTATTTGTGGGTGGTCGTAGTGGTGCTAAATTTAATATCGCTGCTACAGATGATGCAAAACGTACACTTGAAGGATATGTCAGAGGACGTATCGGTGCTGAAAACAAAGAATTTCTTCGAAATGGTGATGTCATATCACATGTCGCTTTAGAGTTCTTTGATGAACAAATTAAAAAATTTACTACAATTGGGGTTATTTTAGATTTGCCTAAAGGATCTCAACTAAAAGAACGTTTTTATTTACTTGATAATGTTTCTATTCATGATGGCTTATTCTTAGAAAAGAAATATCCACGTGATTATAAGAGCATGAAAGCCTACTTAAAATCAATTGATATTGAATTTACAACGTTCGATTCACAAAAGAAATATCGTGATGCACTCGCTAGATTTTTTGGTATGGATGCGACAAAATATGCTAAGATTTTACCTAAAGCATTAGCGTTTAGATCAATTGATCTACAAGCGTTCGTCTTTGAGTTTTTACTTGATGATGATCCCATTGATATTCAATCATTAAAGAATAATGTGGCACAGCTTAAAAAAATAGAAGCACAAATTAAACGTGATCGTGAGAAGTTAGAAAAACTTGATCTCATCATTCAAACGGGTGAAGATATCACGCAAAATCGTGATCAAAAAGATATCAATCAAATCATTGATCAACTTAATTGGGTTGAAAAACGTGAAGCGTTCATGAAAGAACAAGAACAAAAACTCTTATCGATTGATAAGCGTTTGGATTACCTTCGCGATGCAAAAGCACAACTTGATGAACAAATTGAAGATGTTGAACAAAGTATTCTCAATCTCGATCGTGCGAAAAGTGATTCTGATTTATCTCGTACACTACAGGGTTACCAAGATGCTTTAAAGAAAAAAGCACAAGAATATGAGTCACAAAAAGAAGTCATTGAAAATGTTAAAGATATGTTACAAAAAGAATTTAACGTTATCAAAGAACTCGTTAATCTACTACCTAGTCAAAGCTTAAAAGCTTTTGTTAATTACATGCAGACAGGTGATGAAACTTTAGCAACCGATGAACTTGAATCACATTTACAAGGATTAGATGTCGAGGTTTCATCTTATAAACAAGCTTATTTCTCAGAAAAAGACAAAGTAGAACAAGAAAAACGTGATTTATCTGAAGAAATTAGATATTCACAATCTCGTATCAATC
>DAOTHC010000157.1:0-2997 GCA_035447465.1 Acholeplasmataceae bacterium | reverse complement strand
ATTCTTGATGGTAAAATCAATCTTGACATTACAAAATAAGGGATAAGTCTGATGTTAACATCAGGCTTTTTCTTTAGATATTACAATTATCTTAAATCACTTGAATTTTTGAAAATACATTATAAAATAATGGTACATAGAAAGAAGGTGACCTATGCAAATTGGACTTTGGGCAATCTATGCGATATTTACAGGGGTTTCGATGATTCCTGTTATTAAGTTGGATGAAGTACGATCAAATCCTAGATATCGTATTTTGTGGTTGTTATCTCTTTTAGTATTTATTTGGTCACTACTTGTTGGGTTAAATTTAGTTGCTGTTGATGCCATCATCATTTATTATTCAAGACTCATAACATACCCAGTTGTTTTTGGTGTGTCTTATGCGATATTCTCCATTTTTCAAGTCTATACGGAACATAGAACACCTAAATGGTTCAATTACATAGCGTTAGCATTCTTAGCTTTTGAGTTTGTTATTGCGTTAACAAACACATGGCATCTTTGGTATGTTCAAATGCCATACGCATCATCCTTAACTAACGAAGCATATGATTTAGCATCACGTGGATGGTTTTTCTTTCTTCACACAACTATCTGTTACCTTTTATTAGTCGTTGGATTCTTTAGAATGCTTTGTTATCTCAGACGACCAAACAAACACTATAATGATGCTTTTCCTTTTCCGATGATTTTGGTCAGTCTTGTTGTAGGCATTAGTTTAAATATTGTCCATGTATTCTTTATCTCGTTTCCAATTGATCCGACCTATATCTTTGTAGTCATCGTAACCTTTATGCTATACACCATCATTTACAAACGCGACTTCAAAGTTAACTTAGTTTTATCATCACGTCAAATCTTGTTTAGTAAGATGAGAGAAATGTATGTGATCACTGATCAAAATCATTTAATCATTGAGTATTCCAAAAACTTACTTAAACGTTTTTCTAATCTTAATTTACTTGAAGGTGAATCACTGAAAGAGTTTTACCGTAAGATTAAAAAAGATGCCGTTGTATATCGCGACATCTCAGAAATTCAAAATGAAACCTATGATCCCAAAAAGGTTTATCTTCATATTGATCAACAGATGTATCGGATTGACCGCTTTCGTGATGAAGGTACACTGATATTACTTTATGATGAAACATTAACGATTAAAATGATGCATGAAATCGATGTGATTAGATCATTAGATCAAATGTCAGGTGTTTATAACAGAAACTTCTTTGAAGAACATCGCGTAAAGTTGGAACATGACTATCCACATTTAGGTTTGATCATGATCGATGTTGATGGGTTAAAGCTATTTAATGATTACTTGGGACACAAAAGTGGTGATCAACTCATTATGAGATTTGCAGAATGCTTATTATCCCTACAAAAAACATATGATGACACCATTCCAGTTCGTTTTGGTGGTGATGAATTCGTCGTTGTCGTAAAAGAAGCTTCCCATGATAAACTTGATGAGATCATTAAACTGATCTTAGCTGGAACTCAATCTGAAAACCGCCTTGAACATATCAGTTTTTCATACGGTAAAGCGATGCGTAAACCAAACGAGCAACTTCATACCATGCTTAAACGTGCCGATATGAGACTTTATGAGATGAAGAGTAATCGCAAAGATTACAAAAATGATTTAATAAAAGCACTTATTGAAGTCACGAAAGATTGTGAAATTTAAAAAAAGGCAACCGCCTTTTTTCATTTTAAAGTATCGTATCCTAGATAAATGACTGATCCAGCTAAGATGATCAGTAGTGTTAGTGAAGTATACATCAGAGCTGGAAATGACTGAGGAAGACCTTCTTGTTTGAGAAACCTTATGAAGATACCAACATATGCCCAGATAAAGACTGCTCCATAAAAGATATTTTTCTTAATAACCATGTAGAAAATACCAAGTAGTGCACTGATCACAAACATGATGATGGTATAAACAACAGCTTTTTCTGTAAAAGGTTCAACACCTAATTTAACAAAGAGAATCGTGAAGTTAGCAACTGTAGCAATTGAAATCCATCCTGCATAAACTGAAAACGAAGCTCTCAATAAGAGTGGAGCATCTTTAGCTAAGTATAAGATAACTAAAAGTGTCGCAAGTAATAACACCATCACAACCGTAGATAATGCAATTTGATCATAATGCCATAAGACTAACCAACCGATATTAAATAAAGATGTGATAGAGAAAAGCCACAAGATGGTTGTGATCGGATAATCTAATGTGGTGACATCAGTCTTCCAGGACATGAACTGTGAAACTACAAAGGCACCTAACAAAAGATAGATCACACCCCAAATTGAAAATGTCACCCCTGCGGGTTGAAAAAGATTAGGGTATTGATATGAAACACCACCTGTTGTTTGACCGTTTAAGGGCAGTGAATTAGCGAGTGTATTCATAACAAGCATCCCAATAAAAAGCAAACCTGTAAAACTTAATGATAGATGATATTGATTCATAATCTATGACCTCCTGGAAAAGAAAAGACAATCGAAACGATTGTCATGACGTTGCAACGCGAGTTGGATTAAGATCTTCTAATACCAATTTGACGTAAGCTGTTTTTTCTAATTGACTGCCTGCAGAGTTAAACGTATAGGTTACCTTTAAATAGAGTACAGGATCAGTTACTGTAACAAACCATAAAGGTTTAACGGGTAATTCATAATTAAATGGAATGGTCACTCGTCTAGATGATGTATAAAGTGTTGTTAAAGATCCCATAGATCTGAGATCTGTCCATGGTGTCTTGAGGACAGGTGTGACATTGACCGTAGTGACTTCATAATTATCTTTCGCTGTGTAAAAGATATCAAATGCATAATAACCATTAACGAGTTCACCTTCAGTATCTGTTGTTGGGTGCTTTAACTCATACCATGAGATATCGAGTGTTAATGCGTCGATTTGATCGGGATCAACAAACTTTTTAATAAAGACGGTTTCATCTGTAACGCTTTGATCAAAATGAATTTTGTTTT
>DAOTHC010000156.1:0-3004 GCA_035447465.1 Acholeplasmataceae bacterium | reverse complement strand
ATCCCATCAAAAATATTTTTCATTAGACCAGGTCCAAGAAGGACTGAAATAGGTTCACCTGTTCGATGAACTGGTTCTCCTACTTTTAATCCTGTTGTAGATTCATAAACCTGAATCGTTGTTTTTGATTCAGAGATTGCAATAACTTCACCCATCAGTTTTTGATGACCAACATAAACCATCTCAAGCATTTGAAAATTGGTGATATCTTTAACGGTGACGACAGGTCCGTTGATTGAATAAATAACATGTTCCATCGTATAACCTCCTTATCGTCTAATGAACAACTTGGAATGATTAATAAACCATTCTTTTTGTTCATTCAAACGTGCATCAAGCGTTTCATCAACTTCAATCTTTTGATCAGGTAATGTTAAAATAAACCCACCAAACTGGATATTTTTACTTTCTTCGATATGGATATTCGATTTAGAAAATAAAGATGTAATAAGTGTTTTAGCAACTTGATCACCCTGTTGAATGATAAAGTACAACTTGTGATCTTTTAAGACATTTTGATGTTCATCAAGTCGCTTCTTAAGCCATGCATGATAGGCATCAGTTTTCATGTAGGCTTTTAATTTCAACGCAATTGCATCAAAAATAGACTTTGTCATTTCACGGCGCTTCATGATGAGTTTTTCATCATAACCCGTACCGATTTGATTTAATTCTTCTTGAAAATTGATTTGTACTTCTTTAAGTTCTTTTGCCATTTGAACTTGTTTTTTAATTTCGATATCTTCAGTTATCTTTTTGATCTCACGATTGTAAAGATAATCGATTTCTTTTTGAAGTTTGCCAATCTGATTTTCAGATTCTCGCTTGATCGCTTTTTCAAAATAGCGACGAAGCTGATCTTCATTATAATATGCCATACGTCACACCTCACAATTTGACGCCAATAGCTTCACTGACATATCGGTCAATGGCTTCACCGATTTCAGTTGTACCATGGCGGTCTGGAATCTCGACAATGAGTTGTCTAGGCTGTGTCAATTTGAGTTCCGAGATGACAGACGGCGCTAACTCAACAAGTTTACTTGTCACGAGGATAATCGCAATTTCCTTATCCTCTAAAGCTGTTTCAAGCGCACGTAAAAACTCGTCCTTCTCATGGACGACAACACCTTCTATACCGACTAAGCGCATGCCTACTTCAGTATCCACATTGTCACTGATTAAAAAGAATCGCATTAGAATCCTTCTTTCAATTAAAGCTGGTTAATAATTAAGATCGAGATGAGCAAACCGTAAATGGCAACACCTTCACCGAGCGCAACGAAGATCAATGATTTACCAAAGTTCTTTTCGTTTTCAGAGAATGCACCAATCGCTGCTGGAGCTGCTGCAGCAACCGCGATACCAGCACCTAATGCTGATAAACCTGTTGATAAAGCTGCAGAGATGAAACCTAAGCCTTGTGCTAGAGTACCTGTCATTAAGTCAACAACGGGGTCGCCTTCAGCACCTAAGACTGAAAAGCCATTAAATAGTTGAAGTAAGAAAACAAATGCGATAACTGCAAAGAATGAGAACACATGCATCACTAAACGTGATCTTGCACTTTTAGCATTGGCCTTTCCACGGAAAACTTTAATTAAGGGTAAGCTGATTAAAACGATTAAAAACAAGGGAATGAGTAATTCAAATACATTTAACATAGTGATAAATCCTCCTAAATATTATTGATTTAAGGCGTTAAACGCAACGCCGTTGCCTTTGTAATAACGAGAAAACATTTCATAAAACTGTAAGCGTAGAACCTGAATACCTACGATCATACCTTCAAGTGCCATAACGAATATGTTACCAAAGATTAAGACTAAGATAGATCCTGAACCTCCAACCATTTCCATCAGTGATGTCACAACAAGCATCATACCAGCATGCGATAAGACGAAGCCGCCAACACGTAAGAATGACATGGTATTGGTCACATAAGATAATACGATTTCAAAGAGTTCAAAGAATGCTTCAACGAAGAATCCTCCAAAACCATTGGGAAACATCTTATGATGATGGAACTTTCTTTCGATAGGTTCCTTTAGGAAAATAGCAAGTAGTGGAACACCCACAAACAGTGCGATGGTTAACCCATTAATAACAGGTATGCCTAACCCCATCTGTAATCCGATACCCACTGCAATAAATCCATAAAGCGTTAATCCAGCAAAACCATTATGTGAGAAAACCATTTCAACATAATCTTTTTTCCTGAACAATGTCACGATATTCATGATCATCGCAATTAAGATGAGTAACGCCCCAATCGCAATCGCTGTGATCAAGAGTGTCATGGTGAATGCACCATCCATAACATGAATAGGTTTACCAGGTAGTCCTAACACTTCTGTGAAGAACGGCGTTAAGATTTCTTCATTGCCGAAGAATGACCCATAAAGTAATCCAAAGATTGCTGATGATAAACCGATACGAACACCGATTGCACCTAAACGCATCTTCTTATATTTATAGAATAACCAACCTAACAACATCAGAACTAAACCTTGACCAAGATCACCAAACATTAGACCAAATAAAATCGAATAGGTGATCGCAACAAAGGGTGTCGGGTCAATATCTGAATAATGAGGAACACCATACATTTCAACAAACATACCAAATGGCTTACTGAACCAGCCATTCTTAAGTTTTGTCGGTGTCGTGATACGCTTATCTGTATCAGGTTCATTAATTTCTATTTCAACATCTTCTAAGCCTTCAAAAGCTTTTTCAAAACGATGGACATCTTCGGTTGGCATAAAGCCAGAGATACTGAATTTATCACCTAAACCAACAACGTACTTCTTCGCTTCAAATATACGATTGACAAAGAGTAATTCAGCTTTGATACATGCAAGTCGATTCGTACAGCCGCATGTGATTTCATAGATGTCACTCTTGTAGTGGTCGATTTGTTTTTGAGCAAGTTCAATTTCTTTCTCTGAAGCTGATACAGCTTCTTTTGGAGTCCCATGAACGAAGTCAGGGATAAAGATTC
>DAOTHC010000155.1:0-3018 GCA_035447465.1 Acholeplasmataceae bacterium | reverse complement strand
AAATTCCCCTTCAGGGTCAAACAATGTTTAAAGCCGCTTATTACCTTTATCAAACCGTTTATTCACGTCGTGATTTTGCTGAAAAGTTTGGTGTACTTCATTTAATGGGACGAGATCTCATGGATTCAATCACACCACCTCTTCGTTTAAACAAAGATGTTAAAGAGATTGATCAATACTTTTTAGAGCACCCAAAAGATGAAGAAAATCATGCTTACAGTGGTATTTTTGAAGGTAAAAATTTAATTTTCATCTTAGCAGAGTCTTATGATGAAATCGCACTTGATCCTGTGTTAACACCAAACCTCTATCATTTAAAAAATGAAAGTATTGATTTTAGAAATCATTACACATCCGTTTTTCAACGTACGACAAGTGATTCTGAATTTATCTTTAATACAGGACTTCTACCCTCAATTGAAGATGGTCCTACCGTTTCGACATTCCAAAAAAATAGTTATAGTTATGCCTTAGGCAATTTGTTTAAAGATCAAGGATATCTGACACAAGCATTTCATGGTAACTATAAAGAATTTTACCGAAGAGATATCATCTATAAGAATTATGGATATGATACATTTTATGGTCGTGATGAATTAGGGCTTTCTAAAGATGGCGGTAAGTTTGATAGCATCTTCTTTGATGCCGCTGCTGACTTAATTCTTCCAACGGATACCCCTTTCTTTAGTTTTGTTATTTCATTTTCTGGACATTCACCTTATACACTCAATCACGTCGTAGCTAAAGAGCATTATGAAGATGTTGTTGCTCTCTATCCAAACGATGATGAGGTGATGAATGTTTATCGTGCAACACAGATTGAACTTGATCTCATGATTGGTGGACTATTTGATTCATTAGAGGAGAAGGGTTTACTTGATGATACCGTTATTGTGTTATCAGGTGATCATTATCCCTATACCATGCCTCAAGAGGTTTATGAGACTTATAGTGGTATTACTGAGTATCACTTAAAACATCATGGTAACCTCTATATTTGGCAAAGTGATATCACACATACTGAAATCACTGATTTAACGACATCATTTGATATTCTACCCACACTTAACAGTTTATTTAACCTTGATGCTAATCCTACTTACTATATTGGTAGAGATATGTTTGGTACATCATCCAGTATGGTTTTATATAAGGATTACAGTTATTATGATGGTGAAAACTACGTCTCACTTAAAGATCCTTATGTCACGGATAATGAATCAAGACGCATCAGTTACTTATACCAAATCTATAAAAAGATTTTAAGAACGAATTATTTTAAATCTTAGAGGTTGATATGAACATTGTCATCGCTGGAGCAACAGGTTTACTGGGCTCACATGCAGCACGCATCATGCTTGCTGAAAACCATCATGTTTTAGGTTTAGCATTGCCCATCAATCATCATGATCTTGACTTACCAGAGGGAATCACATTTCGCTTTGGTGATTTTAATGCGTTTACTGATCAAGAACTCGATGAGATTATGACAGGTATGGATGCTTTTGTGTTTGCTGCAGGCTTTGATGAACGTGTTGAGTTTAAAGCTCCCGTGTTAGATCACTACATCACATACAATATCAATCCCTTAGAACGTTTCTTAAAGAGTGCGAAAAAGATGGGTGTTAAAAAAGCCATCATCTGCGGTAGTTATTTCTCGTATTTTGCTAAAAAGTGGCCACATATGAAACTTGAAGAACATCATCCTTATATCAAAAGTAGACTGATGCAAGAAAACATGGCACTTTCTTATGCAGATACCCACTTTGAAGTTGTGATTTTAGAATTACCTTACATCTTTGGTATTCAAAAAGGTAGAAAACCTGTGTGGTCTATTTTTGTTGAACGTTTTAATCAACCCAAAGTCATTTTCTTTCCTGAAGGTGGCACGGCTATGATCACAGCTAAACAAGTCGGTTATGCCATCTATCATGCCATTTTATTTGGAAAAAATAAAACCTGCTACCCCTTAGCCTATATGAATATGACATGGAAAACATGGATTAAACATGTTCTTAACGCCATGAATCAAAAGAAAAAAGTTATCACAGTTTGGCATGTGTTAGCGTATCCCGCTATGATTAAGCTTAAAAAATCATATGACAAAAAAGGTATTGAACCTGGATTAAATCCGCTAAAGTTCATACGTCTACTTTCTAAAAAAACGTATATCGACCCTAAATTATCTGAGGATTTAAAAATTCTTCAAGATGATCTTATCCAAGCCATTCATGAATCTATAAGTTATGCTTATGAAATTGAACAACATCAATTAAATGTTACCGATATGACCGAGAAATAAGTCTCAATGTCACCTCTTCTTGACTTGATCAACGATTCAGTATATAATCATAGTATAAGTTAAGATAGCTTAGAGAATTGAGAGCAAAGTCGGTTAATGCAGTTATGCATTTTTGATTTTGCTATTTATTTTAAAGGAGGTTATGGAATGCTTAATGAACAAGTGGTTATACCCGCGATCAGTAATCATCAAGAATTAAAAGCATTTTTACAAAGTCCATTAGTTTATGGTATTCTCATGAACTTTCAGTTAGCACAGTTACCTGAACTGGTTTCAGAAATGAAAAACAGGCATAAAAAAGTATTGATTCATTCTGAACTCATCAAAGGGTTGAGTTCTGATGAATATGGAGCAATTTATCTGATTCAAACGCTTAAAGTCGATGGTATCATATCCAGTAAACCTAAGGTCATCGAAGTTTGTAAAAAGCGTAAAGTGATTGGTATATTAAGATTTTTCTTGAAAGATTCGATATCACTTGAACAAAGTCTAGATGTCGCTTCAAAGGTCAATCCTGATTATCTAGAAGTATTACCTGCATGCTGCACAGAGATTATTCCTGAAATAAAAAAACGATTATCTTGTGACATCATGATGGGAGGTTTAATCAGATCTAAAGAACAGATCAAAGCATGTTTAGCTTCAGGAGCTATCGCAGTAACTACCAGTAATCCAAATTTCTGGTAATCCATGTTAATCAAAAAAAGAGTTGAAGA
>DAOTHC010000154.1:0-3024 GCA_035447465.1 Acholeplasmataceae bacterium | reverse complement strand
TGCATTGATATAATAGGCATCTGGGATAGTATCCATTTGAGCTAAGTAGACCATGTCGTTAGAATCGCCAACAACATAAACACGTTTGTCCGGATAATTCTCTTTAATAGTTAAATAAAGACCATATTGCGAACCAATAGCATCCATGTCAGGACGTGCGTGACGATGAATGATAATTTGGTCATATGATTCAATGAGATGAATAATATTCCTTTTGATATTCATAGCGATAAATCCTTTCCAATGTATTATGATAGTATATCATACCGGGAAGAAAAAAGCGATGTTAATCGCCTTTTTTATACTTGTGTTGTTCCTTAAGTAAAATGTCAGATGGTTTCTTACGTCCTAAATATTTCTTTTTCATGAAAAAGACAATGTAGATCGCTAAGATGAGAACAGCTACATAAACTGCTACTGATATATACATAATATGTATATAGTTTCCCATGTCATGCGTAATTTTTGGATAAATGTTTTGATCTTCTAACTGCATGAAAGGTAAGTCTTGATTTGTATTGTAGTAAGATGTGATTTCTGATTCTAAGATGAGATCTTGTGGATCTAGAGTAAATGCATCAGAGAAGAGAACATTTTTATATTGATCTAACAGGGCTATTTGTGTAAATGATGGATTAGTAATCACATCTTCTTCAACACCGAATTCGCTTAATGCTTCATTTAAGGCCATACGAATATTTAGTGTTCTAAATGGGTAGAATTCAAGTTCAAGTTCATCAGTACCGTTACTCAAATTTAAGTAATACGTATCTAGAAGATCTTCATCACTTCTTAAAATGATATAGATATAAGATTGAACAGTAAGTTCATCATTCATGATCTTCGCATCAGCAATTTCATAAAATGAGATGGTATATCCTTCTTTTTCAATTGAAAAGAGGGAACCTCGTTGGTTATAATCGCGTGCACTACCATAGAAAAACACATCATCGTTTTCTAAAACAGCAGTAACACCTTCATTTTCAAAATATTGGATAGTCATCGCACCTCTTGCGTAGTCAATAGCAAACCAAAAGGTAAAGACTGCAAGGAGTGCAAATCCGATTCTGCCTAAGACTCTCATTAGCTATGAATACCTAAATTGTTTTCTCTGGCGTATTTTTCAGCATCTTGGAACCAACGATATAAATAACGGTTACCATAGACAAGTTTTGTATCCGTTGATAAGTAGTTATAGGAATAACCATGACGAATTAAATCATAATTGAGAAGTAAACCATTAACCCAAACGTAACCTAATGAACGACCATAGGTTTCGGTTGCTCCTAGATAAGGATCACTTTGAAGATAAATGGTTGCTCCTGGTTGGGTAAGGATGGATGTTGTGTAAGCTTTAGCTTCTGGACCCCATGGATCTGTGTTAGGGAATGTCTCTGGTGTATCAACACCTAAAAAACGAACGCGTGCATCACCTTCAAATCCAGGAGAGAATGATGCTGTATCACCATCATTAATATTAACAAGTGTGACTAAGACCATGCCTGAAGCTGTTGTGGATCCCCATGTATTGTTAAGATATGTTAGGTTGATTTCAATCGTTTCAGGTTTCTGAATGGGGTGTGTTCCAAGTGGTGCAACATAACTTGGAATATAAGCGTCCCATTCATTTAGGATGAATGTACGATTTCCACCTGTCACAGAACTGCTTCTAATAAAGTGTTCACCGACCATGATGAAAAGTTGATTTCCAATGTCATAAATGGTATCGATATAGGTGTTATTTTTATAGCGTAATTGAATGGTATCATTACCATCAAACATTAAAACATTAGTTAGTTGATCTGCTTTATCTATCACGGCTTGTGATGAACCACGGTATGCTAAGACATAGGTATCTTGAGCATCAAGTAATCCATCAAGTTGAATGATATTAGATGGCTGCATAGCGCCATTAATGAATAAGGCAATATGGTAATCAGATAAGTCGATAGCTGCATCTGTTGGATTATAAATTTCGATGGCTCTGGTGTTACCTTCACCCATTAAATATTTAGAGATAAATAAGGTAACATCATCAGGATCTGTGAATGTGTTTTTATAAAGATAGATAGTGATTGTTCCTTCTTCAGGAGCTGGATAACCAATACTTAAATCTTTATAACCTGCAAACATGTCTTCTTCATACTCGTCGTTGATGATGTATTCAAACGTATAGTTTTGAATAAAATCATATTCTAAAGCAGCAATGATTTCATGCTTTAACATACCTGTAGCATCAGGTAATAATGCACCATTCCATGTGATATAAACAGTTAATGTTTGATTGAAAGCAAGAAGTTCTCCAGCTTCTAAATCAGCAAAGCGTGAAAACTCATAATCATCATTAGAATACTTGTGTTCGTATGCGATCTGATAATCAACATCGAGTGCATCAAGTGCAGTAACAACTTCTGTTTCTGTTTTGTCAGTTAAATCTGGTAGAATAACACCATTTTTAGCAATATACAGTGTAATTTCAGCACCTTTTTCTACTTTTTTACCAGCAACAAATCCAATTTCATAACGAGCAAATTGCCCGTGAGTAACTGTTACATCGGTTTCATATTGAACAACAGGTACTAATCCAAGATCTTCAATCACTTGAATAGCTTCTGTTTCTGTTTTACCTGATAAATCAGGTAATAAAATATCTTTTTGACACGCGGTCATGAATAGCAGTAAGAAGAGTATAGGGATTAATTTTCTCATAGCTAATCTCCTTTCGTAAGTGGCAAATATCATTATAACATAACAAGCGTTATCTTAAAAGATAAATGGGGTAAATAGAAAGAAAAAAGGGCTTGCCGAAGCGAGCCCTTTTGAGAAACTGCTAAAGATTATTCAACCACATCGTATGTAATTGCAATTGATAAAATGTAGATTTGAGCGTTACTACCTGCTCCACCAGTATTTTGTGTATTTTGGATAGAGAATGATTGAATTGCTAATGAATCATAAGTCATAGTTGTGCTTGTTAAATCTGCTGCTACTAATTGATTAGCTGTTGTACCTAGCGTTAATGTT